>NZ_FR878169.1:47283-56610 GCF_000434315.1 Eubacterium sp. CAG:156
TTGTAATGAAATTATAACTTGTGTAATTAGTGATTCCGTGACCTATATTTGGATGAAAATTTGAATAAATGACATCACTTAAACAAATGACAAATAAAATTACAAATATGATAGAAATATAACGTAGTCGTATTTTGACAAGCATGTTGTCTAAAATAGGGGCAATAAAATATACGATTGCAAGCCCACCAATTCCAAACATAAGTAATCCTTCTGCACTAATTCGACCTTGCAGATTTAAAAAGTAGCAGTGTTGTGGAGAATTAGAATTAAGTAAAAAAAATAAAATGTTTAGAAATTAGCGCAAAAAATAATATCAATGGTTGTGCATTTGCAAAATAAATAGTAAAATACGTTGTGGAATAAAGGAAGAGTAACAATTTTTAAGAAGTAAGTTACTTTATTTTAATAAGTTAGAGGAGATAACAAATGCCGGTATTTGATTTTAGTAGCGCACCAGTAGATAAGGAAGAAGCAGTATGTACATACACAACATTTAAATCAAACAATTCAGTCCCATCGGGTGATAAGCCGATAATGGTACTTGATAATAGAAAAAAGAAATGGAACCATCATTCAAGTGGAATTTTTACAAATCCATGTAAAAGAACTTCATTTGAGTTTAACGAAGATGATGGTACTGTAAGTGCTGACATTTTAAAGATAGATTCAAGATTTGTAAGTTTACTTAAATGGTTAGGTGAAAATCATATTAATGTTCGTCTTTCGGGAGAAAATAACGAAGAAGGTTATGCAGTATATAAGATTAGAGAAACTTTATCAGGTGGTGGTACAAAACTATCAGCAGAAGACGGATTCCTTCAGTTTATGATTGACAGATTGTTAGCAAGTAATGCACCTTCAGAAGAAGTCATTGATGATGATATGGATGAAGAAGGAGACAGCATGAAGCTTACAAGTATTCAAAGCATTACTGATTTTATGAATTGCGCCGGAAGAACATTACCTGATAATATCAGATTATGGGCAAGAAGAAATCTTGCAGTTGCACGCTCAAGCGAGGTATCTCAGGAGGAAAGACATCATGCACAAAGAGCACTTTCAATAATGATGAATATTCAATGGAAGAATAATTATTTTGAAGCAATTGATCCTGATGAAGCACGTAGAATATTAGATGAAGAATTATATGGTATGGAACGTGTAAAACAGAGAATTATGGAAACAATAATTCAGATTAACCGTACACATACGCTTCCTGCATATGGACTTTTATTAGTAGGACCTGCCGGAACAGGAAAATCACAGATTGCATATGCAGTTGCAAGAATATTAAGACTTCCATGGACAACACTTGATATGAGCTCAATTAATGATCCGGAACAGTTAACAGGAAGTTCACGTATATATTCAAATGCGAAACCGGGAATTATTATGGATGCATTTTCAATGGCAGGTGAGTCAAATCTTGTATTTATTATTAATGAGTTAGATAAGGCATCATCAGGAAAAGGAAATGGAAATCCGGCAGATGTATTGCTTACGCTTCTTGACAATTTAGGCTTCACAGACAATTACATGGAATGCATGATTCCTACAGTAGGTGTTTATCCTATTGCTACAGCAAATGAAAAGGATCAGATTAGCGCACCATTAATGTCAAGATTTGCAGTTATAGATATTCCTGACTATACATCAGAAGAAAAGAAGATTATTTTTTCTAAATTTGCACTTCCAAAAGTATTGAAACGTATGAGTCTTAAGGAAAATGAATGTATTATGACAGATGAAGCATTAGATGAAGTTATTGAAATTTATAAGAATACAAGTGGTATAAGAGATTTAGAGCAGGCAGCAGAACATATAGCTGCAAACGCTTTATATCAGATAGAAGTAAATGATGTAAATTCAGTTGAATTTAATGCAAAGATGATTAGAGAATTGCTTGTATAAATTTAAGTGGGCATTCTATGAATGCCGCGAGCTTAAGGATTGCAGAGCAATCATTAAGAAATGTATGCATGAATGAATGGCATTCCCGGAGTTGTTTGGGGATGCCTTTTTTCTGACAATTAGGAAGAAGGTCTATGAAGAGGCAAGGAAAAGTCATCCGAAGCGATGGCAAAAAAAAAGACTGGAGTTTTTTAGAAGAAGAATGGTTAAATCAAAAACAAAAAAAGAAACAAAAAAAGAAACAAAAAATGAGGTAAAAGCCTCATAAATTAAAAAGAAAGGAAAACGGGGTGAGTGACAACTAGCCAAAAAATTCCGTGACGAAAAACAATAGAATTGGTAAGTAATTGCTCATAGGAAAATGAAGATAAAATAAGAAATGAAAGCAGTCAAAGGTGAAATTTTGGCTGTTTCTTTTTATGTAGTGCATTTCAGATTTCTGTATAGAAACCATCCGGAAATCCAATAGCGGAAAATCCATTGTTGTATGGTTTGACCGTATGGTTGTTAAAGTTTATTAGTAGTGGAAATTGGAAAATCATATGGAATCCGTGCGGAAAATTTATAGTGGAAAATTTATTCCTATATGGATATCACTATATTTCCGTATGGAGCAGGGGTATTATGGGCTGTTCCCCTAGCAAGAGGCACTTTTCTTTACAAAGTGCGTATCTTGCCAAGGACAGTAAGGGGAAAAATGGGTAATTTTTGAAAAATTTTATTAAAGCGAAAAACTGGGAAATGAAGATGCAAGATTGGTAAATTTAGGGTGTGAATGTATTGATGCGTATGGTAGAATTGAAGCAGTGGATATGGAATGGTTTGAATTACCTATCATTTCTTGAGAATGGAAAGAATTAGTTTGTTACATAAATATCCAAGCAAGGAGGTATTTTTGATGAATTTCAAAGTGTGCAAACTCACAAAAGATATGTCAGATGATTACATTGACTATTTTGAGCATAGAGCATTTTCTGATGGAAACATTCAAAAAGGCTGTTATTGCGTCTGGCATCATTGGACGGATAAGCATGAGCAGGAGCGGAGTCTAATGCCGGAGAATGAAAGACTGTATCGTAAAAGAGATTATGCAAAAGAATTGATAGAAAGTGGTATCTTGAATGGCTTTGTAGCCGTCTATGATAATCAAATTGTTGGATTTTGTAATGCAGACACAAAAGATAATTATTTTCGATTAAGCAGGGAAACGGCTCCATATAGTTGGAATGGTGTTGATGAAAGGGATAAAATACTTTCTATTGTATGCTTTACCGTTGAGCCGGATATGCGTAGGATAGGAATTGCAAAAGCACTGCTGGATTGTGCCTGTCAGTATGCAAAGAAAAATGGATACGATTATATTGAAGGGTATCCGTCACGGGGAGAATTTTCTATAAATGATTGTGGTGGTCCAGTATCAATGTATGTAAATAAGGGATTTGATATTATTGAAATTCCGAATGGTTTGATTGCAAGAAAGAAAATACAAAAATAAAAGATTTTATTATCGGGAGGATATTTATATGGAATGGGGTAAAAAAGTTATTGAGAAAGCATTAGAATATGCTAACTACGAATGGATTGCAACAGAAAAGAATTTAAAGCATGGGACAGATTCTAATGGTGTAGAAGTAGATACACCGGATACCACTTGGAAAGGTAAAATTTTGAACTGTGGTTGGTGGAAACCGAATCAAAAAAATATAGGTGTGGCATACGGATGGGGATTAGCTTCTACTATAGAGGAGTTTAAAAAAGGAATTTCCGAAGGAAAATATGTTGGAAATGTACCGGAAGATAAATCAAGAGACGTAAGCTACGATTGTGTAGGAGTAGATTGCTCTGGCTTGTTGACTGTGTGTTGGGAGTTGCCTAAAAAAATATCTACGAGAATTATTCCTGATTACGCAAATGTAATTGAAAGCATTGATGAAATTCAGCAGGGAGATGTATTAGCTAAAATAGGAAGTCATGTTATGTTTTTCAAAGAGTTTGTGGATGATGAGAAAAAAGAAATAATTATTATAGATGCTACAAGAAGTACAGGGAAGGTATCTGTGAGAAAAGAAAATGTAGTCGAATTATTTTGCAAGGGGTATAAGATATATCGGAAGAAATAGATTAAACAATAAATGATGTTGAAAAACAAAAAATATCACTTTGAAAAATGCAGGAGACGAATGATGGAAAATAATTTTTTGGAGCAATATTATAATTTATATGATGAAGATGGAAGATTGGCATCAAAGCATGGTAAGGTTGAATTCATTACTACGATGAAATACATACATGATTATGTAAAGCCGGGAGCAAAAGTTCTTGAGGTTGGAGCGGGAACCGGAAGATATTCTATTGCATTGTCACGTGAAGGCTATCAGGTGCAGGCAATGGAATTAATAGAACATAATATTGAAGTTTTCAAATCTAAGTTGACGGATAATGAACATATAGATATCAAACAGGGAAATGCCTTGGACTTATCAGTCTATGACAATAATTACTTTGATGCGATACTTATTTTGGGCCCAATGTATCATTTATACAACGAAGAAGATAAAGTACAAGTATTGAACGAAGCAAAAAGGATTTTGAAGAAGGATGGATATATTTTCGTGGCTTACTGCATGAATGAACCAACGATAATCCAATGGGCATTTGCTGACGATGGCAATAATATGCTGGAGAGTTTGTCAAATAATATGTTGACGGACGATTTTGCTTGTATTTCCAAACCAGCTGATTTATTTGAATTAGTTAGAGTAGAAGATATTGAAAGACTAAGTGAAAAATGTGAATTAACTAGAATTAAGTTTATTGGAACAGATATGTTTTCGAACTATATCAAAGAGCGGATTGAGGAATGGTCCGATGAAGTATATGAGATCTATTTAAAATACCATTTTTCTATATGCGAAAGAAGTGATGTGATAGGGTTAAGTAATCATACGTTAGATATTTTAGTGAAGTAAATACGAAATTGAAAGGAAAATCATGAAGAAATTAATAGTGCTAAGTTCTGCATGTGGTGTTGGAAAATCCACAATAAAAGAGGAACTCAATAAGAAAAAATTATTAGAAAATTATGCCTGTATTGACACCGATGAAGTTGGCATTAATTGGTGGGATTATGCAGGAACGGAAAATGAAGCAAAGTTCAGTGATGATTGTATTGCCGAGGCAGTAAGAATGTCAGGCGAGAAAAATCTGCTGTTTGTAACTTGTATGAATCCCTATGATTTCTATGGAAAGGTTCATATTCCATCGGAAATAGCATCTACGTTCTTTATTGGGATGACCTGTTCTGATGATGAAATTAAGAGACGGTTAAAAGCCAGACCGGCAGAGAGAATGTGCGGAAGTGATGAGTTTATCACAGGGCAGATTCAGTATAATAATTGGTTTAAAGAAAATGCGGGAAAATTTCAGTTTTACATAGATAATACAGATTTGACGATTGATGAAACTGTGGAAGAGATTGCAATATTTGCCAGAAGGATTTGAATTCTTCCCGTTTACATGTGGATATTTGAAAAGGAAAATTTAACATATAATGGGAGAAATAATAAATCAATGAAATAAAGATTGAAGATTATATCTGTGAAAAATTGTCTTTAGATGAACAAAAAATCGCCCTAGACTTTGTTGATTATTTGGAAAAAGAAAAATTTATATTTGTTAAGGACAATGGCTATTGGAAAGATAAAATTTAGTATCTGATAAAATATAAGAATGAAGGTATCTGTTTTATTTTAATAAAAGATCCAGAAGAACCGGAAAATCATTGGACTGTATGGTCAGATGATATGGATTCAAAATGGTTGAAAGAAATTTCTGAGGATGAAGAAATTATGGAACTTGCCTGGAAACATGTAGATTTATGTGAAAATTGCGGTTCGTGTAGTGGTGGTACACGGAAAGTGATTTTTGGAAAAGAGTTTGAAAAAGTTTGTGGATGTACTTTTAGAATTGACAATCCTAATTCAGAGGATTTGAAGTTTATGAAAATTATGGTACAAATAAGGAAAAAGGAAATTGCGAAATGAAATATATCATTCGGGAGGCGACGAACAAAGATACGGAATTTATTTGCAGAATCAATAAATATACAATGGGATATGACTATCCAGAAGAAAAGACACAATATTAATTGAAGAAAGTTTTGTGTGATGGTAACCCAAAAATTTTTGTGGCTGAAATAGAACATTTAGTGGTTGGTTATGTTCATGCAACAAAGTATGATTTATTGTACGCAAATTCAATGGTAAACATTATGGGATTGGCAGTGTTAGAGGAATATAGACACAATGGAATTGCAACAAAACTGATGGATTCGGTTGAAGAATGGGCGAAGAATATTGGTGCAGATGCTATCAGACTTACATCTGGAAAAGAACAAGAAGAATCACACAAGTTTTATAGTAGTATTGGCTTTGAAAAGAAGAAGGAGCAGATAAATTTTGCAAAAAAAATTGAGATAGGAGTAGGTTATTTGAAAATATTATATGTAGGATTTAAAGGTATTCATAATTCTTCTAACAAATTAGTTCAGAATCTTCAAGGAGAAAAATTTTTTCTGACAAACTCCTTTAAGGGATTAAAAAGGGATATTGAAAATCTGGTGGGAGAATATGAACAGGTTTATATGTTTGGATTGGATAAAGCATTAAAGGATTCGGTTCGTATAGAAAAATGTGCTGAGAAAGATGGAGAACGAATTTATACGCAAATGCAGTTATATGGAATAGAAGAATGTTTGAAAAATAATGCAATCCCATACAGTGTATCGCACAATTCGACGCATTATTTATGTAATGAAGCCTACTTTTATATGTTGAAAAAGATGAATGGACATGTAGTCTTTGTCCATATTCCATCAACAAAAAATCTGACAGAAGAGATGTTACAAAAGTTAGTTTTAGTTTTTGAACAAAAAGGATGATTTTACTATGAGAGATTTTATATTTATTATAGGAGCCAGTGGTATTGGAAAAACGACACTAGCAACGAAATTATATGAACATTACAAGGGTGCGTATGTTGAAATGAGTATGATTCCAGAGTTCGGAGTGCCTGAAGGTGTCGATGAGGGTTTGTTTGAAGAGCAGGTTTGCTGGGAGTCTTGTGTGACTCAAGTGAAAAAGTTCTGGGAACTTGGCATAAGAAATATTGTTGCTCTAGACTTTGACGATTTAAGAACAAGAGATATTCCAGAGGTGTTCAAAGGATTTAATTATATTACGATAAAACTTGTTTGCAGTGATTATAGACAAAATTATGAACAGATGAAAAATAGAGGAAATGGACTTATAGATTTTGAATTGTTAGAGAAAATGAGTCAAAAAATTAATGCAAGAAAATGCTTGGTGAATGAGTTTGAACTGGATATTGCAGGAAAAACAGTTGAGCAGGTTTTCATAGAAGCGTTAGAGATAATTGAACATAAGGAAATAAAAATGGAGTATGACTATTTAAAACCTAAAAAGCAATTGTTTTATTCTTGGGTTTTCAGTAATGGTTTACGGTAAAAGGATTTGAGGATGAAAATAATTTTTTATTGTAGATGGGCATAATCTACCGTTTCAGATGTTCTTGGAATGTCTACAAGAATTGTCAATAAAGATGGTATTACGATATAAGGTGTCATTGGGGTTGTAGATGCATTAAATAAAATTATTGATATAACAAAGCTAAAGCATGTTATCGTGTTGTTGGATAGCGAGCAGCACAATGAGCGATAAGAGAATGTAATTTATATTAATTGGAAAATTTGAAAGAATCAAAATAATAGTTGCTATTTATTTTTGAATTGCATACAATAAAGACAGGTAGATAAACATTTTCAGCCATACAAGAAAGGATGGTTATATGGCAGTAGCAGTAAAAAATAATTATGATATTGCATTGAAGGAACAACAGAAAGAAGTTAGAAATATGGTTCTTGCAGGTTTGGAAAATATTAAAGAAGGTAAGACAAAAGATTTTAACGAGGTATGCGACAGATTGGAGAAAAAATATAGAAATGCAGCAGTATAAAATCAGAATTAGCGAGTTAGCTGAACAAGATTTAGAAAACGCAGGTGATTATATTGCATTTAAACTGCTTAATCCTATTGCTGCTGAAAATATGGTAAAAGGTATTAGGGAACAAATAAATAAGTTGGAAGTTTTTCCAGCCAGTTATGAACTAGACGATGATTCTATATTAGCAGAATTAGGAATACATAAAACATACTATAAAGAATATAAGATATTTTACACTATTGATGATAATGTGAAGAAAATTTTTATAGTCAGAATATTGCATATCCGAATTACATAGCAGGTGCATATTATGTAAGTAAGGTAATTAAAACAAAGGATTGTAATGCTAATAATGTATCATATTTGAATAATGGTATGAGTCAGGGACAACAGAATTATATGAAAAATGATATTATGAATATGAATTGGGCAAATATTCAATCAAAGTATAATTTTACATATAAAGAGATAGATACTAATAAACGTTTCTTATTATGGGGAGCATTAATGCATATAACTTCTGATACTTATGCACATAGGTCATGGACAAAAAATAGTTCAGTAAATTGGGTACATATTGGAAGCCCAGATACATATGATACAGGAAAAATTCCATTAAGATATGATGCAGCAAAGAAAGTTATAGAAAATATAATGAAAAAATGTATTAAAAAAATGTATTAAAACATCAGCACCATATTCTTCAAATTACTTTATGAGTGAACAAATGGCACTTGATTCAAACTATTATAACGGAACATTTAAGTTGAAAAGATTGATGTTTTATGCAAGTGATAATAGTAAAAATGAACCTAACTATAATTCATATTATTTAAATTTAGGGTTAGGAACACAACCAGAAACAAGTGAAGAAATGGGAACGTTGATGGCATTAGGTGTCTATTTACATTGATGGTGGAGGAAGGACTATGAAAAGAACAATTGCAATTGCAGCACTTTGTGCAGGTATAATGTTAACTACATTTCCATGCCAGGCAAAGGAAAGCGGAAATGTAAAAATTAACGCAAAGAATTTTCCAGATACAATAGTAAGAGAATATGTGTCAGAAAAAATCGATAAAAATAATGACGGTTACCTTAGCAAAAAAGAAATATCAGCAGTGAAAACAATCACTATTGATAAGAATAATTTGTATTGGGAGAATAAAGAGAAGCCAAAAGAAGATTATGAAATAATAGACGGCAAAGGCTTAGAAATTTTTACAAATGTTGAAAAAGTAAAACTTACAACATATTGTGATACTTATGTAAGTGAGTATGGCAACATAAAAAATATCAAAGTTTTAACAAAATTGACGAAGATAAAGAACTTGGAAATTAGTGGTGTTAATAACAGTAATTATGATTTCACAAAATTAAATAATTTAGAGA
>NZ_FR878170.1:0-17787 GCF_000434315.1 Eubacterium sp. CAG:156
CGAGACCGGTTCCGTTAAAATAGATGGGGTAAGTGGTGGTAAGAGTAGTACTCCATCTTATGGAGCATATAGTACTAAAATCGATTCCAAGGTTACTGCAGTAGAAAAACAAGAATTGCCGAGTTGGTTAATTGATACCTATAAAGATGGGCAATATCGTACTGTAGTAACTAATGAGGAAATTACTGTATATCGTGCATTTGGATATAATGCGGAAGCTGGTGGTGCATTTGCGACAAGTAATCCTTCTATAAATAGAGTACAAACAAAAGTTGATAGTGCAATACTACTAGAGTGGAAAAATACGCTCAGGTATGAGGCAGAGATTGTTATCCCCAAAGGAACAACTTTGAATATAGGACGTGTAGGAGAGCAATATACTATGAGCGGAGCAAGACTGTCAGGAGGCGCGGATCAAATCTTATTGCCACAAAATTGGGATTTGAATTGGATTAAGAGTATTAGAAATATTAAACCTTAAGGAGCATTTATATGAACACTATATTAGAATTAAAAAAACAAATTGAAAAGGTAATTTTATTGTTAGAACAACGCTTGATAGATGACCCAGATAGGCCCATTTTAAAAACTTTATATGATAGATATGTGAGGGCTGAAGAAATATTAAACAATAATGACGATATTAAAAAAATAATGATTATTGGTGGGTGTAGAGCATATTTGGATGCATTTAGCGATTATATGAATCCATTGCTAATTGAGATGGACAAAGCAGAAAAAATGTTTTCGAATATGAATGTGAAAAAATAAATTGAAAAAACAAAAAAATCAACGGTATTCCATAATCTTAGAAACATTATGAAATAGCGCTGATTTTCTGTTAGTCTTTAATAGTCAGCTAGTTGCATCAATAAGGAAAAAAGAATTGCATGCCTATGCAGAAAACAACTGCCGTGTAAGCGGATTTTTATGCTTGTATGGAATCTGTCGACTGCATTATGACTTTTCTCTGCACATCCGACAAGTAAAGTTGTTTATATTTATCATGGAGTTTATTCTCTTGTCTTGTGGTTTCAAGATAGTTGGCATTATACTTTATGTTATGGTGTATGTTGTTATAAGGCCGTTCATCCAAGCAGCTGGCAGTTATGTTGCAGGGAAGCAGATGACATGGAAGGATGCAATAAAGACATCCGGAAAAGGAGCATTAGATGGAGCGTTTCTTAATGGAATAGGCCATAGTATTGCAGGTGTAAGAAGAATACTTTCTAATAACAAGGCAGGAATAAAGAAGTTTTATGTAGATGAAACCGGTTCTGTTAAAATAGATGGGGTAGGTGGTAGTAAGGCTGATATTACTACAGAAATTGGATATAATGCGGGAGATACTCAGGTAAGAGTAGATGGTGATTGGACTGAAAATGATATGAAACAAGCATTGTTAGGACATCTACCCAGAGGTAGATGCTGGAATATGCAAAAGTATAGTTACTATGTATTCACATGAGGGGGAAACATTACAGGAAATGCAAATAGATTTTTATGAGGCATTATTAAAATTTGGTTTAAAATGTGACGAATAGAAATTGATTAAAATAAAAAGAGCTTGAGATATACCTCAGGCTCTTTTTTGTGTTATAATAACATATACTATGTGCATTTGTTAAATACTTATGGATAAAACCTGAATAATGAAATGGAGATAGATATTATGAAAAAGGACTGGAAGAGAGAATATTTTTCAATCCCAAATTTAATGGGATATTTTAGACTGATTTTAATACCGGTATATTTAATGGTATATATTCACGCAGATGGAATGAAAGATTATGCAATTGCGGCGGGAATTTTATTGCTGTCAGCGCTTACGGATTTCTTTGACGGAAAAGTTGCAAGAAGATTTGACATGATAACTGATTGGGGAAAAATTCTTGATCCTATAGCAGATAAACTTACTCAGGGAATTGTTGTTATAAGTTTGATTTTCAGATACAGATTTATGGCGATTGTGTTGGTTATATTTATAGTCCAGCAATTGGGACAGGGAATTTTAGGACTGATATATATTAAAAAAAGCGGAAAAGTTGAGGGCGCGAAAATGTTTGGAAAAGTAAGCACGGCATTTCTTGACTTTATGGTATTAGTTTTAGTTATATGGATAGATATACCGAAAAATGTTGCATTGGCAATGATGACAGTGTCAGTATTTTTAATGACAAATTCATTGCTTAGATATTTTGATTATTATTACAAAGAGATAAGGAAATAAAATGAATGAAGTTCATTTTCTAAAGATATTTCCGATGACCAGCCAACAATTAAATGGCTAGGCAATAACACATTTTTTATAGGAGATTAACATATGAATTTTGCTCATTTACATGTGCATACAGAGTTTAGTTTGTTAGACGGCTCGAGTAAAATTAAAGAAATTACGGCAAGGGCAAAGGAACTTGGAATGAATAGTCTTGCGATTACTGACCATGGTGTTATGTATGGGGCGATAGACTTTTATCGCGCTGCAAATGCCAATGGAATTAAGCCGATTATCGGATGTGAGGTTTATATTGCACCGGGTTCAAGATTTACTAAAGAAGCAGGGGAGAGCGAAGACCGTTACTATCATTTGGTTTTGCTTGCCGAAAATAATAAAGGATATAGCAATTTGTCAAAAATCGTATCAAAAGGATTTGTTGACGGATTTTATTATAAACCACGAGTAGATTACGAGGTGTTACAGGAATTTCACGAAGGTATAATATGCCTAAGTGCATGTCTTGCAGGTGAGGTGCAGAGATATCTGGCAAGAGGAATGTACGAAGAAGGAAAAAAAGCAGCGCTTAAATATCAGGATATTTTTGGAAAAGGCAATTATTTTCTTGAAATGCAGGACCATGGAATTCCTGAACAGCGTATGGTTAATCAGCAGCTTATGCGTATGAGTCAGGAGACAGGTATTGAGTTAGTGTGCACAAATGACGTGCATTATACTTATGATACCGATGTAGAAGCGCATGATATTTTGTTGTGTATCCAGACAGGTAAAAAGCAGTCAGATGAAAATCGTATGAGATATGAGGGAGGGCAATATTATTTAAAAAGTCCCGAAGAGATGGCTGAATTATTTAAATTTGCGCCTGAAGCATTAGAAAATACGCAGAAGATTGCAGACAGATGTAATGTTACATTTGAATTTGGTGTTACAAAACTTCCTAATTATGAAGTGCCTGAAGGTTACACTCCGGCAACATATTTGAGAGAATTGTGCAATAATGGATTGCAGAAGAGATATGTCGATACAAAGCTTGATTATGATTGCCCGATGTCTTTAGGACAATTGAAAGAACGCTTAGATTACGAACTTAGCACAATTGAAACCATGGGATACGTGGAATACTTCCTTATCGTATGGGATTTTATAAATTATGCAAAGACAAATGGAATTGCAGTAGGTCCGGGACGAGGTTCGGCAGCAGGAAGTATAGTTTCGTATTGCCTTGAAATTACGGATATTGACCCTATTAGATATAACTTACTTTTTGAAAGATTTTTAAATCCTGAGCGTGTGTCCATGCCCGATATTGATATTGATTTTTGTATCGAAAGAAGGCAGGAAGTTATTGATTATGTAGGAAGAAAATATGGCAAAGACCATGTCGCTCAGATTGTTACATTTGGAACTTTAAAAGCCAGAGGTGTGCTTAGGGATGTAGGTAGGGTACTTGATATGCCATATGCACAGGTGGATGCAATTGCAAAGACAATTCCTAAGGAATTGAACATTACTCTTGATGGAGCTTTGAAGGAAAGTAAAGAGTTTAAGGATTTATATGAGAGTGATGAACAGATTAAATATCTTGTTGATATGTCACGAAGACTTGAAGGGCTTCCACGTCATGCTTCAATGCATGCGGCAGGTGTAGTAATTTGTGCAAAACCTGTTGAAGAGTATGTTCCGCTTTCAAGAGCAAGTGACGGTTCAATTACAACCCAGTATATAATGACAACATTAGAAGAATTGGGACTTTTAAAAATGGACTTTTTAGGATTGAGAAACTTAACTGTAATTCAGAATGCGGTTAGATTTGTTGAAAAAGACCATAATATAAAATTGGATATGCATAGCATAGATTATGATGATAAAAAAGTATTGGCTTCTATAGGAACAGGAAATACAGAAGGAATTTTCCAGTTGGAAAGTGGCGGTATGAAAGGGTTCATGAAGGAATTAAAACCTCAGAATCTTGAAGATATAATAGCCGGAATATCACTATATCGTCCGGGTCCTATGGATTTCATTCCTAAATATCTTGAGGGAAAAAATAATCCGGAAGCAATTACTTACGACTGCCCGCAACTTGAGCATATATTAGAGCCAACTTACGGCTGTATTGTATATCAGGAACAGGTTATGCAGATAGTTAGGGATTTGGCAGGATATACATTAGGACGAAGCGACTTGGTTAGAAGAGCCATGTCAAAGAAAAAAGATTACGTTATGCAGCAGGAAAGACAGAACTTTGTTTATGGAAATAAAGAAGAAAATGTACCGGGCTGCATAGCAAATGGAATAGATGAAAAGACTGCAAATAAAATTTATGATGATATGATTGATTTCGCCAAATATGCTTTCAACAAGTCTCATGCGGCGGCATATGCAGTTGTTGCCTATCAGACAGCATATTTGAAATACTATTATCCGGCAGAATTTATGGCAGCTATGCTTACATCTGTCATGGATAATGCAGAAAAAGTATCTGAATATATTTATTCATGCCGCTCAATGGGAATAAAAATACTTCCTCCGGATATAAATGAAGGAGAAAGCGGATTTTCTGTATCTGAAAATTGCATACGATATGGTTTGACTGCAATTAAAAGTGTAGGAAAAAATATTATTGATGCGATTGTAATGGAAAGAAATGCAGCAGGAAAATATAAATCATTAGAAGATTTTATCTCAAGAACAAGTCCGCTTGGAGTTAATAAGAGAGCTGTTGAAAACTTTATTAAGGCAGGGGCTTTGGATTCACTTGGAGCGACAAGAAAACAAATGATGATGGTTTATGTTCAAATCATGGATTCAGAGGCACAGGAAAGAAAAAACACCATGGCAGGTCAAATGAGTTTATTTGATTTTGTAAGCGAAGAAGATAAAGCAGATTTTGAAATTAAAATGCCTGATGTTGGTGAGTATTCAAGTGACCAGATGCTTGAATTTGAAAAAGAAGTTTTAGGAATCTATGTTAGTGGACATCCTTTACAGAAAGAAGAAGCAAGATGGCGTAAGCATATTACAAATATTTCCACTGATTTTGCTGAAGTAGGAGAAGATGAGGAAAATACAAAAGTCGAAGACAAGGCAAGAGTAACAATAGGTGGAATAATTACCGGAATTACAAAAAAATATACAAGACAGGGGCAGCCTATGGCATTCTTAACATTAGAAGATTTGTTAGGTTCTGTTGAAGTAATTGTATTTCCAAGACAATATGAAAAATATAAAACACTGATTGCTGAGGATAATCAGATATTTGTTAACGGACAGGCAAGCTTAGAAGAAAATGCAGCAGGTAAAGTTATTGCAAATGATATAAAAGTATTTGATGAATATGGTACAAGTCTTTGGATTGCATTTGCAGATAAAGATGATTATACAAATAAGGAAACAGAGCTGTTTGAATTACTTTCTGAAAATAAGGGAAAAGATAAGGTTATAATATATCTTGTGAAGGAAAAACAGAGTAAAATGTTGCCTGCTATGTATAGAGTAGATTCAAATGATACATTAGTTGAAAAATTAAAGGCTATGTATGGAGAAAAATTTGTGACAAAAGTATTAGAGTAGCATTTGTGACAAAGATATTAGAGTAGCATTTACAACAAAGATATTTTAGTAACATTTGCAACAAAGATATTTTAGTAACATTTGCAACAAAGATATTTTAGTAACATTTGCAACAAAGATATTTTAGTAACATTTGCAACAAAGATATTTTAGTAACATTTGCAACAAAGATATTTTAGTAACATTTGCAACAAAGAGGTAGCATTTGTGACAAAGAGATTAGAATAACTGATAAATAATAAAATTATCAGTCATATATTTGGGAGTAAAAATGAAAGTTGATAAAGCTATAAAAGCTACATTCAATACAAATTTAATAATTCTTAACGGCTTTTTAGTTGCTCTTTTAGTAGGAACTATATTGTTAATGTTGCCCGTTTCCTCTGCAAGTGGAAATGGAACAGATTTTATTACGGCATTGTTTACGGCAACAACATCCCTATGTGTAACAGGGCTTGTAGTTGTGCCTACATATGCATACTGGAGCATATTTGGAAAAGTAATAATACTTATATTAATACAGCTTGGCGGGCTTGGGATTATTAGTTTTACAATTGGATTTCTAATTATAATAGGAAAGAAAATTTCTTTGAAAGAAAGAAAAATGATACAGGAATCGTATAATCTTGATTCGGCACAGGGTGTCTTAAAAATATTGAGAAAAATATTTGGAATCACTGTAAAAATAGAAGGAATAGGAGCGATACTTTATTCCATACAGTTTATTCCTGAATATGGAATAGTAAAAGGAATCTGTTACAGCGTATTTCATTCGGTATCTGCGTTTTGTAATGCGGGAATAGATATAATTGGAAATGACAGTTTTGTTAAGTATCATGGAAATGTGCTTGTCAATTTTACAACTGTGATGTTAATCATATGTGGTGGTATTGGATTTATTGTATGGCTTGATATCGGTGGCATAATAAGTGAAATCCGTAACAAAAAATTGAGACCAAATAAATTTATAGAAAGAATGAAATTGCATACAAAGCTTGTATTGATTACGACAGCCATTTTAGTTGGAGGAGGATTTTTATTTATTCTTTTATTTGAATATAATAATCCGGATACGCTTGGAAATATGACATTTGGAAATAAATGCTTAGCAGCTTTATTTGAAGCGGTAACGCTTAGAACAGCAGGATTTATTACTGTGCCACAGGCAGGATTTAGAGATGGAACATTTATGATAATGTGCGGTATGATGATTGTTGGTGGTTCTCCTCTTGGAACAGCAGGTGGAATAAAAACAACGACATTGGCACTTGTTTTTCTACTAACCTGGGCAACTATAAAAGGCAAGGATGATATAGAGGTTTGCAGAAGAAGGATAAATAAACAGAATGTCAGAAGCGCAGTAGCAATCGGAACAATAGTACTTAGCATACTTGCAGTAGCAATTATGGCGTTAAGTTTTACGGAAGGTGCACCTTTGAAAGTGATTACATTCGAGGCTGTTTCGGCTCTTGGAACAGTTGGACTTAGTATGGATTTTACAGCAAGTCTTACAGCTATAGGAAAACTTATTATAATAGTGCTTATGTTCTTTGGAAGAGTAGGACCTATAACTATTGCCATGGCTATGACAGGCAGAGCAAGAAAAGACAGAAAGATAAAGAATTATCCTGAAAAGAGAGTAATGATTGGATAAAATTTTAAGCAAATGAATTAGAAGGAGCATAAAATGAAGGATGTAGCAGTTTTTGGTATTGGAAAATTAGGAAAAACATTTGCAGTAACTTATTCAAGAAAAGGTGGAAAAGTTTTTGCAATTGATAGACGTCAGGAAAGAGTAGATGGAATCTCAGATGATGTGACATATGCCATAAGAGCCGATGTTACAGAGGAAAATGTTGTAGAAAATCTAGGAATCAATAATGTAGATGCGGTAGTAGTTGCCCTTGGAAATAATTTTGAGGCAAGCATAATTGTTACTACAATATGCAAATCTTTAGGGGTTCCATACATTATTGCTTCGGCGATGGACAAATTGCAGGCAGATGTATTGACGAAAATTGGTGCAGATCATGTTATTTTACCGGAAAGTGAAACTGGAAAAAGGCTTGCAAATGGAATGGCAAGTGGAGGGCATTTTCAGGATATTGCTGATTTGTCAGATGAATTTAGCATAATTGAAACTAAGATTCCAAAAGAATGGATTGGTAAAAGCTTAATAGAATTAAATCCGAGAAAGAAATTTGGATTCAATGTAATAGCAGAGAAGGTAAATGGTGTTTATAAAAATAATATAGATGCGGATAAACCTTTTGGAGATCAGGAATCAATAATTGTAATTGGTGATAATGAGAAATTATTAAAAGTATTTAAAGAGGGCTAAAAAATGATAATCACATCAAATACAAATGAACAGATAAAGAATTTAATTCATTTAAAGGATAAGAGCAAAGCCAGAAAAACTTCAGGAACATTTATTGTAGAAGGAATTAAAATGTTTCAGGAAATACCAAAAGAAGATTTTATTAAGGCTTATGCTTCTGAAAACTTTTATGAAAAAAGAAAAGAAGAAATATCAGATTATTTTAGGAAAAATAATTTAAAAGAAGATGTTCAACTTGTTAGCGATAGTGTATTCAAAAAAATATCAGATACAGTAACGCCACAGGGAATATTAGCTGTTGTAAGACAAAAAACATATTCTATTGAAGATATAATAAAATCAAGAAATAAAGAAAAAAGCTGTATTGTTGTACTTGATAGAATTCAGGATCCCGGGAATCTCGGAACAATAGTAAGAACAGGCGAAGCTGCCGGAATTACAGGAATAATTATGAGTAGTTCAACTGCAGATATTTATAATCCAAAAGTTATACGTTCTACGATGGGGTCAATTTATAGAGTGCCATTTGTAATAGTAGCTGATTTGCCTAAAGCAGTAGATATATTAAGAGAAGATGGTATAACATGTTTTGCAGCACATTTAAAGGGTGAATTATATAATTCAGGAACACTTACAAAGGATTGTGCTTTATTAATTGGAAACGAAGCAAATGGATTAAGTGATGAAGTAGCAAATAAAGCAGACAAACTAATTAAAATCCCTATGGCAGGAAAAGTAGAATCACTAAATGCGGCAATTGCAACATCAATATTAATGTATGAAGCAACAAGGTAAAAAAGGTTCTAAACTTTGGATTTCTCCATGCTTGACAAAGAACCAAAAAAACTCCCACATTTGTATCTTATTCTTGTGAAGTTCTATGATATCAATAAAGAACGCTCGCGCTGCTTGTCGCTCGTAGCAGTTCTAAATATTCAGCACACAGACCGACTTTGAAACCTAAAGTTTCAGCCGGTCTATGCACCGAATATCTGAACCGACGGCGCCAAATGCACTTTATTTGATATCATAGAACTCCACAGTTATGAGAACAAATGTAGGAGTCTTATTTTATAAAGCTGATAATTTCTCTACAGCTTTGTCATCAAGTATTTCTTCAAAATGTTCAAGATAAAATAAATCTTTTGCATACGTTGCACTTTCAATTTGACCGTGTTCTGTGATAAATCCTAAAATTTTATTTAATACTGAAGGCTCAGTTGATTCTAAGCATATAGATAAATAATATTTATTGTTATATGGAGATTTATATACAGAACTATCTCCTTTAAAATAAGGCATGATTAACTTTGTTACAGTAATCACATCGCTTAAATTATCATATATTGAAATATTGTAAAGCAAGTCAGAATCACCGGAATTATCCGATACTTCGTCCTTTACAGATGAAACAATGTTGTCTAATTCTTCCGGATTAATATCGTCAAATGGATCAAAAGCATCTTCCTCTTTATTAGAAGAAAATAATTTAGCTAAACTGCTTCCGCGGTCATCTCCATCTTCAACTTTTGTAATCAATAAAACGATATTTTCAGGAGAAACCGGAATTGCTTCAACCATAAGAGGTTTGTCGTTTACTTCAAATCCAAAATCCTCATTGGCCTGACGCATCATATCTTGAAAAAGTTCCTTTGTTTTCCCTGCCCCAAAAGCCAATTCACTGAATTTAATATGTCTGTCTTCTAAATCAGCACGGCTTATTGTGCAACGAATCTGCTTATCATTGATTTTTTCAATTTTCATAAAATCACCTCGCTAACAGTTTAGATTCGTATAGTTTATTATATCCACTATAAAAAAATATGTAAAGTTTTCATCCATATTTTAATATGTAATATATTGCAAATATGGAAAAGTTTCAATATAAAATAAGGATATTTGACAAAATATTCTTATTTATATTTATATTATACGTCAAAAAAGAACACAATATGTCAAAAAAATGAAAAATATATGATATATATGATAAATAAGATGTTAGGGTCAAAAGCCCCAACTTTGACGCCTGCGGATTGTATTTTTTAACAAGTCGTTCTAAATTAATGTTGCGTATTTTATACAATATGTGTATAATAAATGAAAGAAGGAGTATATGTTATAATATGGGTAAGAACACTTCTTTGCAACTATTGGAATGCCGATATGCAACGACTTACTATTAATAAGTTTTATGAAATGTTAATATATATCACAATTATTATTTAAAGTATTAATAGTTTGACCTTTTATAATACGGAGTATACGGAATTTCCCTTAAACAAATAAAAGAGCCGGTTATATATAATAATATTTGTCAGATAATGTATTTGAACAATTATTATAATAACGGGCTCTTAGTTTTTTGCTAATTTATTTTATAGAGAACATATACACCATTTTCCATAAATACGTTTACCTTTAACAATTTTAAAAGGTCTGATTTTTACATATAAATATTGTTTTGACGGATTGTTTGAATCCGTATTAATTCTTCCGTTTAATACAACTTTTGCTGAAGTGTTTTTTCTGCCAACATCCATAGCCTTGTATTTTTTGAAGTTTTTATTTGTAGCATATCTTATCTGATATCCTGATGCTCCGGTAACCTGATTCCAATGGATTGTGCCTGAAAATTTTTTCTTGTTTTTAAACTGACTTAATAAAGAAATATAGGCATTTGTTTTTGCAGATTTAATTCCGGCAGAATAACATATTCTCAAATTATTACAACCATCAAAAGCTGTATCCGAAATAGAAAGCTTGTTACCGTTAATTGTAATATTTTTAAAATCAGAACAATTGCTAAATGCAAAACTTTCAATATTTGTCACGGAATATGGAAGGGTTATATTCTTTAATAAAGTATAAGCAAAAGATGAGTTGCCAATAGTTTTAATACCATGTCCAAAAGACACATTTGTGAGTGGATTATTTTCAAATGCACCTTCACCAATTATTTCAATATTATCGCCTAAAGTTAAATCAGAAATACTATTGCGACTAAACATATGATTTGGAATTGTCTTAAGGTTTAAAGGAAAGTTTATAGTTTCAATAGCGTTATCAGCAAATACATAGTCACCCCATGTAAGAACAGTTTCAGGAAGTGTTATGCTTTTAAAATTACATAATCTAAAAGCACGATTTCCTATATAATATAATTTGTCAGGAAAATTAATTTCCGAAAGATATATGCAACCATTAAAGGCATCATCTCCAATTTTTAAAAGAGTAGATGGAAGTATAACTTTTTTAAAAGAGTATCTTGAGTCTGTTACATATGAATTAAATGCGTTAGGAGCAATTTCTGTTACTCCCTCGGGAATTTCAACAGTCGAAAGTCTGCCGTTATAACCGATAACAACATTGTCGTTTGTAATAAACATACCATTTTCAAATCTCAGTTTATTGCCAAGAGCCAGTGAAAGATGATAAATATCTATGCGGGCTAATGAACTGTAAAGAGTAGAAATGCTTAAGGAATCAAGTGTGTCTGATCCAATTGCAATGTCAGTTACAGAGGTCTGAGAAACAGAGGCCTTAGCAAAATATTTATCTTTTTCTATGGTTGTAACGCTTCCGGGAATCACTAGTTTTGTAAGATTAGTACAGCATGCGTAAGCATCGGAAGACGAATCTGTCTGGGCATAAAGAATAGACTGAAGGTTAAATTCCTGACAACCATCTTCAATAATTAGTTCAGTTCTTTCAGAAGGAACACGAACTATGTTCAAACCATTTTTAGAATAAATTATACCATTTATAGATTTATATGCAGGGTCTTTTTTGTAAACTACAAGATTGTCTGTTTTTACTGTTGAAACTACATCTAACTTAAGAGACGATGAAAACTTAACTGTTTCAATTACAGTATCTCCGCTTATGGAATCGTATGCATCATCCCCCGGGAGTGTCTTAACATTATAATTTCCGGGAACTGATAATTTAGACAATGAATCACAAGAAGAAAATGCACATTGCCCAATAGTGCTAACAGTGTTTGGTACTACAATCTTTTTTATTTTTGTTCCGTAAAAAGCGTAACAATCTATGACTTTCAAAGTGTTTGGAAGCTTAATTTTTTGCAGATTTTTGCAATTATAAAATGCGTATTTAGAAACAGATGTAACGCCATTTCTTATAATAACGGTATGTATTTGTCTGTTCTTTTTAAATGTCATTGAGTTAGGCATTTTACCTTTTCCATAAATGGTAATAGTTCCATCCTTTATTTTATATTTGACGGAAGCTATCTGAGTGGAAGAGCTACTTTGATTGATTTTTGCTGCCGCATTTACATTTTTTAAAATTGCACTATTTCCAAAAATAAATGTAGAACAAAAAAATGTAAGGATTAATAAAGTTACACCAGATTTAAAAGTTTTTGCCATATAAATCCCTCCTCTCACAGCTTTGAACAGCTGGATAAATTTGAAATTTTTCATACAAATAAATATGTATTTTCCGCTCATACTAATTGATTTAATTATACCAAAATATAGTCTGAAATTAAACAAAAGTTATTAAATCTTAAGATATATAAAGATGAAATTATGTTATATATATGTTATGATGTAGTAGTTAAATATTTGCAAAAAAAATGCTAATAAAATGATGTGAATATCAAAAATATGCATAATAAATTAGTAAGCCTATAGTAGTGTTCAATTTAGGAAGATATTCACAGAGGAGGAAGAACAAGTGAGAAAGAGCATAAAGTATATAATGACAATGGCTACAATCTCAGCCATGGCAATAACAATGACAGGATGTTTTGGACCGGAAACAAGTAAAGAATATGTTACTTTGAATGATTATATGATGCTTCATTATACAGATGATGATGGAAATGAGGTTACAGCGACATCTGCAGATGGAAATGAAATGGCAGCAGTTGTCTGTGATAATGAATATGTAAATAAATATGCATTTGAAAAAGATGGCGATACTTATATGGATATAAGTGGAGTGAAAAAATATATTGATGACAGATTTTACTATGACAGTACGGAAAATACAGTTATGTATACTAATGCAACTACAATATATACAAGCCCTGTAGGCAGCAATGAAGTTACAGGCGGTACAAAAGAAAATCTTGATTTTACATCATCAGTTATGGATGGTGAGATATGTTATGTAAATTTAAAATATATAAGCAAATACATTGATTTTGATTATAAATATGCAAAAGCAAATGGGGATAAGCCTGCAGTTGTTGTAGTTAATACAAAAAGCCGTGAGGATAAAAATGGCACTGTAAAGAAAAATACTCAGATTAGAACAGATGCAGATTATATGGCTGATATTGTTAGTGACGTAAAGGCTGATACAAAACTCACAATTTTAGATAAAGGTGATGAATGGGATAAAGTTGCTACAGACGATGGAGTTATAGGTTATATTTTAAATAAGAGAGTTAAAGTAGGAAAAACAACAAAAGTTTCATATAAAAATGATTATGATACATATACGCATAATGTCTTAGATAAAAAGATAAGCCTTGCATGGCATCAGGTTATGTATTCATCAAGTAATTCAGGGTTAAGTGACATGATAAAAAACGCTAAAGGTCTTAATGTTATTTCACCAACATGGTTTAGCGTAAGTGATTCGAAGGGAGAAGTGTCATCAATAGGCTCAGCGGATTATGTAAAGAAGGCACATAGTGCTGGACTTGATGTATGGGGACTTGTAAGTGATTTTGAAACAGATGGCAATGGAGATTATTATATAAAAACAGTTGTAAATAATACAAAAGCAAGACAAAAGATGGTTTCTAATATAATGAAATATGCATCATTATATGATTTAGATGGAATTAATGTAGATTTTGAATATATAAATGTTTCTGAGGGAGCCGGATATTTACAGTTCTTGAGAGAATTGTCAATTGAATGCAGAAAGAAAGGTATAGTTTTATCAATAGACAATTATCAGCCGTCTGCATGGACAGAATTTTATGACAGAAATCAGCAGGGAAGATTAGCAGATTATGTTGTTGTAATGAATTATGACGAACATACAACTTCAAGTAATGAGGCAGGATCAGTATCATCATTGACATTTACGGAAGAAGGTTTAAAAAATACAATTGATGAAGTGGGAGATGCTTCAAGAGTAATTAATGGAATGCCATTTTATACAAGAATATGGACGGAAACTCCTGAGGACGAATCAGATGGAAATGGAAAATTAATCGAAGATGCTGCAAATGGTAATTATGTTTTGTCAACAAAGGCTGTTTCAATGGATGCGGCAAAAGAAGCGTATACAGAAGCAGGGGCTACACCTAGTTATAATGAAGAAACAGGACAAAATTATGTTGTTTATGAAAAAGGAAACAGTACATACATGATTTGGCTCGAAGATGAGACTTCAGTAAAGGCAAGACTTGAGTTAATGAACAAGTACGAAATTGCCGGGGCAGGATATTGGAAATTAGGATTAGAGTCAGACGATATATGGAATACGATTTCACAATATTTTAAATAATTACTCATAAAAATTGTTTTGGCTTCATATAATTTTAAAGAAGGAGTGAGGCCATGATTAATACAAAACGAGTTTTTTACATTTATTCTTACAAAAGAGGAGTAAAGGGCAGAAATGTAGGATTTGCCAGAATCAGGGGAAGAGATGATAATTATAAGTTGAATGTATCCATTAAAGTTCCGGTAGAATATGGTGCTGAGAATATGGAAATATGCCTGCTTAAAAGAAATCAGGGATTTGTATCCGGATATAAGGTTGGCACAATGACACCATTTAATGAAATATGTAAATTCAATACCGTGATTAGTTCGAAAAAATTGCGGGAAGCTGAATTTGATATAAATGATATTGATGGAATTTATATATTTGGAACAGAGCAGGATGGATATGCTTTTTTTGCAAAAATGGAGGATGAATTGAATGATCATCCAAAAGAATTATTTGATTATCAGATGGACAAATTTAATAGGAATTCACAACTTGTATATGTAAATTAGGAGCATTGCCAATGAATGAAAAATACATGAAAGAGGCAATTAAGCAGGCAAAAAAAGCTGCTTCAATAGGTGAGGTACCGATAGGTTGCGTAATTGTTTATAAAGATAAAATTATAGGTAGAGGCTATAATAGAAGAATGACAGATAAAAATGCTTTGAGTCATGCAGAATTGAATGCAATAAAAAAAGCAAATAAGGTGTTAGACGACTGGAGACTTGATGACTGTGAAATGTATGTAACAACAGAACCGTGTCAAATGTGTGCCGGTGCAATTGTACAGGCAAGGGTAAAAAAAGTTTACATAGGTTGTATGAATCCCAAGGCAGGTTGTGCCGGTTCTATTATGAATTTGTTTAATGTAGATGCTTTCAATCATCAGGTAGAAAGTGAAAATGGAATTCTTGAAGAAGAGTGCAGCATGTTACTTAAGGAGTTTTTTAGAAATCTTAGAAATAAAAAGTAGTTTCATTTAGTATTATTTTACGTTGACAAAGTAAAATAAAATAATGTATACTAAATGTCTGTAATTGAATAAGTTTAAAACTTCCGCGCAGCCGGGGAGATAGCGGTGCCCTGTACCTGCAATCCGCTACAGCAGGGGTGATGCTTTGCGTCGGGTCTATTTTGTAGAGCTGCCCTTTATAAGTGATGTTGACGCTTGGGTCTTGTGCAACGGAAATTTGTGAATCGTGTCAGGTCAGGAATGGAGCAGCACTAAGCAAAACCTTTCGTGTGACGCGAGGGTGCCTGAGCTGAGTTAACTGTAGAGGTAACGTCTATGAGATTTTCACAAAACAAAGCGCGCGGATTAAAATAAAAAGAACTATGACTTTATAAGTTATAGTTCTTTTTTTGCCGAAAAAAAGATTCACATATATAAGGTGGTTTGCTATAATGAAGCAATGTATTTAATATGACGATTAGGTATAAATGCATAATATAAAAGATACTAAAATAGAAATGCAAATGAGTAAAAGTATAATTAAAAAATAAAGCGTGGTAAAAAATGAAAGATATGGTTGGTAATAAATTTATGAAACTAAAAAATGAACTTCATATTGGGAAGAATGACATAATAGCTATGGGGTTAATGCTATTGGCATTATTAATACTTATGCAGTATAGAACATATAGACCGTTTTTAGATGAATCAGACAATTTTTTAGGAGGAAAAATATTAAGCCGTGGCGGGGTTATATATAAAGATTATATATCCCAACATATGCCGGGGATGTATTACATTGTTGGAATTATTGTAAAGTTAGGCTTTACGGAAATTCAGGAAATACGTACATGCTTTTATTTATTAATATTTTTGTCGTGGATAGTTATGTATTTTAGATACAAAAATATATTTTCATTGTGGATAATTCCAACTTTTGTATTTATGTATTTGTCTATGTTTAGTATTTCTAAAGGACATACATTGTTGGCTGAGCAGATAGAAATTATCGCGTTTATGGTGATTATGTGTGAATTGTTCTTATTTTTTAAAACAAAAAAATTAAAACTAAGTTCAACAATTTTTATTTCAATTAGCACATGGTTAGCAATTGTCTGTGCTATGACTGCGGTATGGACAATATTTTTTATGGCACTTATATTTATCATAATTTATATTGAACAATTAAAAAGTAGTGAAAATAAAAAAAATATAATGAATGAGATTATAAGAACCAGTGTGATAATAGCAATTCCTTTTATAATATGGATGGTTTATTTATTAAAAACTAATTCAGTAGAAGAATGGTTTTACCAGGCATATAAATTTAATCAGGAAGTGTACGGAAAATATGTTAATTTCTCAGGAATATTTAAAACTGTTATTGCTCCGTTTTTTGGATATGGAAGTATGATTTGGAAGGCAATACAACAATTAACAGTATCGCTTTATTCAAGTGTAATAATTTTGGTGTATGTAGTAGTTAATATTCTTTTTTGCATAGAAATGAGTCGAAAAGGGAAAATATATGGAATACTTATGTTTGTTACCATTATAGCAATGGGAAATAGAAGTTTTGGTATATGGTCATCAGATGAAAATATGCATGCAACACCGTATTTGGCAATGACGGGATTTATGTTAGCGTATTTATTATTTGAAGTTTGGAATGTTCGAAAAGTGACAATAATAATGCTAACATTTCTTATGATTGTACCGATTACATCAGCTCTTAATGAAGTGAGCGAATATAATAACAATATTAAATATGTAGAAACTTCTGATACGGCAAAATATATAAATGCATTAACTAAAAAGAATGAAAAGATATTTTTGGTTGGTTTTAATGAATATAATGATTACAATGCATATAATAGAATGCCGGCAACAAGGTTAGTACATATTCATCCGTGGTTTATGGAAGAGTTTCAACAGGATGTAATTAATGATTTGGAAAAAAATAAAACAAGAGTAATTGTTAACGCTGAGGATATGGATATATGGGGATATAAATATGTAGATTATGCCGCATCTTTGAGAAATTATATATTACAGAATTATACTCAGATTGGAAAAAGTGAAGCAAATGTATGGGTGCGAAATGATTATTACGAAAAGGCTCTTGAAAAACTGAATTATGACAATAATATGATAGTGCCAAATAATGAAGAATTAAAAGGTATTACATCAATAAATGGAAAG
>NZ_FR878170.1:17854-29148 GCF_000434315.1 Eubacterium sp. CAG:156
TGGTTAAAATTTCAACATATATAACAATAAACGGGGATACAAGGGATGGATATTATATGGTGGATTTATATTCTCAAAAGGATAAAAAATGTATTTATAGTAGTGTAGTTCCGATTAGCGGAATAGTTGATGCATGGCAAATGTTTGAATTAGATGATGTTAAAGTGACTCCGGGGAATAAATATGAAGTAAGAATTTCAGTAGCAGGCGTGTCTGAAACATGTAATGTTAATATAGGAGTTATAAAAAATAATGCATCATTAAAAACAAAAATTAACAACAAATTGATTAATCAGGATTTAGCCTTAAGAGTTTATGGAAAATAGAATGAAAAATAGTCCCAAATATTGGATATATTCTAATATTTGGGATTTATTTTTGTTCCAAAATATTATATAATGAATCCAAAGGTATGCCCATTTATAGGAATGAAAACATTTTTATAAATACTAAGCATATTTTAGATTTAAAATAGACACAGGAAGGAGCGGGCTAATGTCATATACAGCTTTATATAGAAAGTTTAGACCGGCAACGTTTGACGAAGTAAAGGGACAAGATCATATTGTTAAAACTTTACAGAACCAGATTGAAGCCAATAGAATAGGCCATGCATATCTTTTTTGTGGAACACGAGGAACAGGTAAGACAAGTATTGCAAAGATATTTGCGAAAGCAGTTAATTGTGAACATCCGGTAAATGGAAGCCCATGTAATGAATGTGCATCATGCAAAGCTATTGCAGCAGGAAGTTCAATGAATGTAGTTGAAATCGATGCGGCTTCTAATAATGGTGTTGATAATATCAGACAAATTAGAGAAGAAATTCAGTACTCACCAGCGGATGGAAAATATAAGGTTTATATTATTGATGAAGTACATATGCTGTCTATAGGAGCGTTTAATGCGTTATTAAAGACATTAGAAGAACCACCGGCATATGTTATTTTTGTGCTTGCAACTACCGAACCACATAAGATTCCTATAACAATTCTTTCAAGATGTCAGCGATATGATTTTAAGAGAATCACTATAGATACGATAGCAGACAGACTTTCAGAATTGATGGAGAAGGAACAGGTTACAGTTGAAGATAAGGCAATCAGATATGTTGCAAAGGCAGCAGATGGTTCTATGAGAGATGCGTTAAGTCTTTTGGATCAGTGTATTGCTTTTTATTTAGGACAAACACTTACCTATGATAATGTACTTGAAGTGTTAGGTGCTGTAGACACAGAAGTGTTCAGCAAACTTATCAGAGGCATTATAAATGGAGATGTTGTTGGTAGTCTGCATATATTGGATGATATGATAATGCAGGGAAGAGAACTTGGACAGTTTGTAAATGATTTTATCTGGTATATGAGAAATTTATTATTAGTTCAGACATCAGATAATGTTGAGGATGTAATTGACGCATCCGCAGACAGAATCCAGGCATTAAAAGAAGAAGCGCAGATGGTTGAGACCGAAGTTCTTATGAGATACATAAGAGTTTTTTCGGATTTGTCAAATCAGATAAAATATTCTTCACAGAAAAGAGTTTTAATAGAAATAGCTCTTATAAAGCTTAATAAACCGGCAATGGATACGGATGTAAGTTCCTTATTAAACAGAATGGCTTTAATTGAAAATAAATTAGAAAATGGTGTTGTCGCAGTAAGCCCTACAACAACGCAAAGTGCCACACCGGAGAGGCAGTCACAACCTAAAAAGAAATTTGATAAGGCGATACCAAAGGATGTGCAGGAAGTTGCTGATAATTGGGGAATGGTACAAAAACATTTGCCAACACACTTTAGAGCATATTTTAAAGACGCAAGATTTAGTGTGAAAGGTGACAACATATTACTTGTTGTATTTAAACATGGTGCAGTAGGTTATAATCAGTGTAATAAGCCGGAAGTCATAGAAATGCTAAATACAATTATTAGCGAACAGATAAAGAAAGAAGTTACAGTTGAAGTACAAATGCTTGAAGATAATCAGAATTTTGCAGATGTATATCAGGAAGTAATCTCAAGAATAAACATGGATATTGAAGAGGAGGATTTTTAACATGGCAAGACGTGGAGGATTTCCAGGTGGCGGAATGCCACAGAATATGAACAATTTAATGAAGCAGGCTCAGAAGATGCAGAAGCAGATGGAAGAAGCTCAGGCAAATCTTGAAAGCCAGGAATTTACAACTACAGCCGGAGGCGGTGCAGTTGAAGTGACAATTACAGGTAAGAAAGAAATTACAAAAGTAAAAATTGATGAAGAAGTTGTAGACCCTGATGACATTGAAATGTTAGAAGATTTAATTATGGCTGCAGTAAATGAGGCAATCAGAACTGTAGAAGAAAATACAACACAGCAGATGTCTAAAATAACAGGCGGTCTTGGCGGATTATTTTAAGGAGTAGACATTGGATTATTACAGTGGATATATATCAAAGTTGATTGAGGAACTTTCCATACTTCCGGGAATTGGCGCTAAGACAGCGTCAAGACTTGCATTTTATATATTAGATATGCCACAGGAACAGGTGGAAGAGTTATCCCAATCAATTATTGATGCTAAGAAAAATGTAAAATATTGTAAAAAGTGTTTTACTTTGACAGATCAGGACATTTGTCCTATTTGCGCAAGTAAAGACAGAGACCATAAAACAATTATGGTTGTAGAAAACACAAAAGATATGGCAGCCTATGAAAAAGTAGGAGAATATAAAGGGGTATACCATGTATTACATGGTGCCATAAATCCTTTAATGGGAATTGGACAGAATGATATAAAACTTAAAGAATTATTTGAAAGATTAAAAGATGATGTAGATGAAGTTATAATTGCTACAAATTCCAGCGTTGAAGGTGAAGCAACGGCGATGTACATAAGCAAAGTCGTTAAACCTTTAGGGATAAAGATAAGTCGAATCGCCAGTGGAGTACCGGTAGGTGGAGATTTAGAATGTATTGATAACGTTACGTTACTGAGAGCGTTACAGGGAAGAGTGCAGATTTAGATTAAGTCATAATTCGCAACGGCGGATGAATGAAAGGTGTTTATCAAAATGGATAGAAATGAGTATAACTTTAAAATAGAAGAAATGAGGGTCGCTGTTCGTAATAAAGATTACGAAAGAGCAGTGCAAATCGCAGACTCTCTTGATTATAGAAGAGAAAAAGCAAATGACATTTTATCCCTAATAGCAGATGCATATGAAATGGCAAAGCAGTATGATAAGGCAAAGCAGGCTTTGATTATTGCTTATGAAAATACAAATACAGGAAGACATTTGGCTTATAGGTTGTGTTTGTTGTCAGCAAAATTACAGCAGTTTGATGAAGCAGAAGAGTTTTATCAGGACTTTGTTGAACTTGCACCTAGGGACAATGATAAATATATATTGCAGTATGAAATGCAGAAAGCAAAGAAGGCTCCAATTGGAAAACTAATAGAAATCCTTGAAAAGTATATTCAGGAAGATATGGAGGAAAAATGGGCTTATGAATTAGCTAAGTTATATCATGAAGCAGGAGATGAAGAAAGCTGCGTTGATATGTGCGATGAAATAAGCTTATGGTTTGCTGAAGGAAAGTATGTAAATAAGGCAATGGAGTTAAAGAAACTTTACAGACCTCTTACAAAGCTTCAGCAGGAGAGATATGACAATTATAGATTAGGCAGAAAGCCTTTACAAAAGATAGAAAAAGATGATAGAAAAGAAAACAAACAGGCAGGAGACATAGAAGATAACTTATCAATAGATAATGCCATCTCTGAAGATAAAGAGGAAGAATCAGTGTCGGTAAAGATAGCTGATGAGGTTATTGACGAGAGACCAAGTATTCCATTTATGATAAGAAAGGATAATTTTAAAGAAAGTATCAGAAAGCTTAAACATCCTGTTATAGAAAGTATTCACAAGTCAAATGACGAAAAGAAAGCCGAAGGTGAATCGGAACAAAAAGAACCGTTTGCACAGCAGAACAATCCTGATGTACAGGAGATATTTGTAAAGCAAAATGATCCTGAAATGCATGAGATTACTTTTGAAGATGAATTTGAAAAAGACGAATTGGAGTTAGAATCAGAAGAAAATTCAGAATCAGAAGAGAATCCAGAAGTGAACAAAAATTTGGAATCAGAAGAAAACTTGGAATCAAAAGAAAATGAGTTTATAGTCGATGAAGCTAATATTGAAGAAAGTTCTAAAGAAAAGTCAGATTATTCAGCTAAAGAAGCGACAGATGAAAGCGATGGCAAGTTGGATGTTGAAAAAATAGCTGTTGAAAACGATTCTACAGAAAACAATGTCGATAAAGAAGCGGAAACTATTTTTGATGGTAAAGAGAATGTTGATGCTATACAAGAAAATGATTCTGATGAAAAAAGTCTTAGTGAAGAAGATAATGCTTCAAATAACGAAAGCATAACTGATGATGAAGAAGATCAGATAGTTAAAAAGCAGAATACAGGACAATTATCAATAGAAGAAGTTTTACATAAACTTCAGGATAGGGGAATTCTTAAGGCGGACACAGTTGAAAAGGCAGTTAAGGCCTTAGATGAGGCAGAAAATATTGTCGAAAAAACAGAAGAAGATTTTGAAAAAATAAATCCTGACTATAAGAGAATTCAGTCGATACATGAAGGTCTTGGTATAGATGAAGAAGGACATGAACAGGAAATTGAAGAGACAGAGACAAATAACCAAGATAATGAGCAATATTTTGATGAAATTGAGATAAGTAATCAGGGAAAAGAGATACAGCATGCCGGTGTATCAGAATTTGAAAATCCTACTCATGATAAGGAACTTGGTGCAGACCACGAAAAAGAATTAGATATGGTTCAACGTGGACTTGAATCATTTGCAGCAGAAGCGGCAGCAGATGTATTTGTTCCTGATGTTGATACCGATGTTATAGAAGAGGAAATTAAATTCCAGACAGGTGAAATTTCATTTGGAACAATGGATTTAAATGAAATAGTAAACCAGTCTACTGCTCCTGAAAGACATAATGAAAAAAGAATTAATGTAAGTTCAAATGATATTTCAGATACGGTTCAATTAGAAAAGCATACATCTTCAATTCCAAATATGGATAATGAGATGACAGAAATAACATTGGATCCGATTGATTTTGAAAAAACAGATAATATTGAAAAATCACCTGAAACAAATGAAATTCCAAATTTTGATATTGAAGCTTTGGAAGATACAGAAACTGCAGGTGAAACAAAAGCAACACCGAATACCGATATGGATACTTTAGGTAATGAAGAAGCCGTAGGTGAAACAAAAGTAATACCAAACATCGACATTGAAGCTTTGGAAGATGAAGAGGTCGCAGGCGAAACAAAAGCAATACCAAACATCGACATTGAAGCTTTGGAAGATGAAGAAGTTACAGGTGAAACAAAAGCAACACCGAATACCGATATGGATACTTTAGGTAATGAAGAAGTCGCAGGTGAAACAAAAGCAATACCAAATATCGAAGAGGAATTGGAAAAGGCAGCTGAGTCAGAACAGACAAATGTACCAACATTGGATTTGGAATTCGATATGCCTGAGATAATTAGTGGTACAGATGATTCAGTATTAGGGAATCAGTTGCCGGAAGAAGATTTGGTAAATTACGACATAGAGGAAACTATTCAATATGAAAAGGAAGAACTTGAAGAATTAAATAATATTATAGATTCCGAAAGAATGATGAATATTGAAGGTGAGCCTGAGGAATTGCCAGAATATGAAGAGCCTGAGGTTGTTACAGAAAAGTTACCTAAAAAGCGTTTAAGTGAATTATCAGCAGATTTAGAGGAAATATTTAACAATGATATTATTGATTTCAGAGATATGCCTGCTGAAGAACTTGAAAGAGAACGAAGAGAGTCAATTTTAATTTCAGACATTGATAAAACAATGGAATTAGAAAGACCTAAGAGTATCAGTGATTTGGTAAAAGAGGCGGAGGAAAATATAATTTCTGAAGAGCCTGAATTGCTGGATGAACCTTTAGAAGAAACAGTTGGTGAGTCGGAAAGTGATACAATTGATGAAGACGCAGTTGAATCAACAGAGCCGGGAATGGAATCGCTAGGAAAAACGGAAAACAAACCTGTTGATGAATTAGAAAACGAATCAACAGAGGAGTTTGAAATAAATAGTACTGATGAATCCGAAAACGAATCTGCGGAAACAATAGAAGATTATGAAACAATTGATGACGTGGAAGAAGTTGAAGATTCAGAAGATGAACCTATAGAAGATATAGAGGAGTCGGAAGATGAATCGGCAGAGGATTTTGAAGAGCCAAAAGAAGATTTAGTTGAGGAAGAATTACAAGAAGATTCATCAGAAAATTTAACTAAAGACGAGCCAGAAGAAACAAAAAAATCAGAGATGGAAAATGTTGAAATGCCTGAAGTATCAGCTAAAATGGATAAGATTGCGCAGGAAATTGAAAGCATGCCGGAGATAAGCATACCGGGACTTGATATACCTAAGATAGAAATTCCAAATCTCGATTTACCTGATTTGAGCGATGAGGATGCATTAGAGTTAAGCGATTTGACGGATGTTGCGGATTCTAAAGAAGATTCAGAAGCAAAAGAAGATTCAGAATCAGTTGATGGGCTGGATGATAATGATGAAGTAGAAGATAGTAAATTAAAAGGATCATTAGATAAATCAGAAGATTATGTTGAATCAGAGCCAGAAGAAGTTGAACCTGCAGAGCAGGAATCAGAGTCAACAGAAGAGGTTGAACCTGCAGAGCAGGAATCAGATGCAGTAGAAGAAGGTAAAGATTCAGAACAGGAAACAGAACAGAAATCAGCAGAGAAAGAATCTGAAACAAAAGAAGAAAAAGATAATTCAGGAACAAAAATTGTAACAGATGAAGATATGAAGGTGTTTGCAAATTATACAAACATTGAAGGATTGGACGATACAATAAAATACACAATTGAAAAATTAGTCAAAGAATTTGTGCCTGATGGAAATTCTTCAAATGGAAACATAGCAATCAGTGGTGATGAAAAAAGTGGAAAAACTACATTGGCTATTGATATAATCAAGATGGTTAATGCAAAGAGAGGCAGAGCCGGAAGAAGAATTGCTAAAGTAAATGCGGAGGTATTAAACCGAAGAGGATTTACAGCTGCATTAAACAAACTTATGGGAAGCGATTTAATTGTAGAAAAAGCTACAGATTTGAATAGTGAGCAAATAGATGAGATAATTAAGTCTGCTAAACTTTATACAAATGACATGTTGATAGTTCTCGAAGGAGAAACTGATGCAATGGCAGATATGTTTGATGAGAATGAAGAGTTAAAACAGATTTTTGATTATCCTATTCTTATTAAGACTTATAATGTAAAAGAATGGGTAGCTTATGGTGTTCAATATGCTAAAGATAACGGCTTTAATATCAACGAGATGGGAATGCTTGCATTATTTAAAGCTATAGATGACTGGTATGGAACAAAGAAAGAAATCAGTCAGAAGGATGTTGAACAAATATTAGATGCAGCCATAAAAAGGGCAAAACATAAATTAGGCAGAAAAATCGTTGGTATTTTTAAAACAAAAGATAAAGACGATTTGCAGATATTAAAAGAAGCAGATTTTAATATTAAATAAAAGAAAGGAATTAAAATGGAAAATTTACAGCTTGAAAAAATAGCAAATGAAGTGCGTAAAGGTGTTATTAAAGGCGTACACAGCGCAAAATCAGGACATCCGGGTGGATCATTATCAGTAGCCGACATGTTAACATTTTTGTATTTCGAAGAAATGAATGTTGACCCTAAAAATCCTAAGATGGAAGACAGAGACAGATTAGTTTTATCAAAAGGTCACGTTGCACCTGCTTTATATGCAGTGTTAGCAGAAAAAGGATTCTTCCCTAAGGAAGATTTAACAACTTTAAGACATATCGGTTCTTATTTACAGGGACATCCCGATATGAAGCATACACCGGGTGTTGATATGTCAGCAGGTTCATTAGGACAGGGTGTTTCTGCAGCAGTAGGAATGGCTTTAGGCGCAAAGATTGATAACAAAGATTACAGAGTATTTGCAGTTACAGGTGATGGCGAAATTCAGGAAGGACAGATTTGGGAAGCAGCTATGTTTGCAGGAGCAAAGAAGTTAGATAACCTTACTGTTATTGTCGATAATAATAACCTTCAGATTGATGGAACAATTGAAGATGTATGTTCACCATACCCAATTGATAAGAAATTTGAAGCATTTAATTTCCATGTAATTAATATAGATGCTCATAATTTTGATGAAATTAGAGCAGCTTTAAAGGAAGCAAGAGAAACAAAAGGAATGCCTACAGCAATTATTATGAAGAGTATTAAAGGAAAAGGTGTTTCATTTATGGAAAACCAGGCTTCATGGCATGGTGCAGCTCCAAATGATGAGCAGTTTGAACAGGCAATGGAAGAATTAGAGAAAGCAGGTGAAGCATTATGTCAGAAGTAAAGAAGATAGCAACAAGAGAAAGCTATGGTAATGCACTTGTAGAATTAGCTAAAGAGCATGATAACGTAGTAGTATTAGACGCTGATTTAGCAGCAGCTACAAAGACAGGCATTTTCAAAAAAGCAAACCCTGACAAATTCTTTGACTGTGGTATTGCAGAAGCAAATATGATGGGGATTGCAGCAGGACTTTCAACAACAGGTAAAGTTCCTTTTGCAAGTACATTTGCTATGTTTGCAGCAGGAAGGGCTTACGAACAGATTAGGAATGAAATTGGATATCCACATCTTAATGTAAAAATAGGAGCTACACATGCAGGTATTTCTGTAGGTGAAGATGGAGCTACACATCAGTGTAATGAAGATATTGCTTTAATGAGAACAATCCCTGGAATGACAGTTATTAATCCATGTGATGATGTAGAAGCAAGAGCGGCAGTAAAGGCAGCATATGAAATTGACGGACCTGTTTATTTAAGATTTGGACGTTTGGCTGCACCTGTATTAAATAAAGAAGATTACAAGTTTGAAGTAGGTAAGGGTGTAACAATGCGTGAAGGTAAGGACCTTACAATTGTTGCAACAGGACTCATGGTATCTTCAGCTTTGGAAGCAGCAGAAAAATTGGCACAGGATGGAATTGAAGCTACAGTAATCAATATTCATACAATTAAGCCATTAGATGAAGATTTAATTGTAGAATCAGCAAAGGCTACAGGTAAAGTAGTAACTGTTGAAGAACATTCAGTTATTGGTGGACTTGGAAGTGCAGTTTGTGACTGCTTAAGTGCAAAATGTCCTACACCTGTTACAAAAATTGGTGTTCAGGATGTTTATGGACATTCAGGACCGGCTGTTGAGTTGTTAAAAGAATTTGGTTTAGATGGCGAAGGCGTATATAAATCAATTAAAGAAATAATGTAAAAGATGTAACAGACATTAAATTTTTTAAGGAATATATGAATAAAATAAACGTCAAATTAAAATAATTAAATGTCAATTTAAAATACAAAAGGATTTGTATTATAAAATAAGCAAAATCGATTTTTAGTTGAAATTTAAAAAATCATTTGCTAGAATACAGTGCATGATAAGAAATGCAAGGGCGCAGACGTAAGAAGTCAGTGCCCTTGTATTTTTTTTTATTAGTAATTATACAGTAATTAATATTTACCGGATGATTACAAATGAGAAGAAAAACTTCTCAGAACTTGGAAAGTGTTTCCCCTTTAAAAATGCTTTCTTAAGTAAAATCTATAGGACAATGAAAAAAGAATGGAGGAATTAGTTATGGACGCAAATGAAATTTTGGATGCAGCTACAAGTAGTAGTTTTGCAATTTGGTTCTTAATTGGTGCAAGTTTAGTATTCTTTATGCAGGCCGGTTTCGCAATGGTTGAAACAGGATTTACCAGAGCAAAGAATGCAGGTAACATTATCATGAAGAACCTGATGGATTTTTGTATTGGTACTATAATGTACATTGTTTTAGGTTTTGGACTTATGATGTCAGAAGATTATGTAATGGGAATTATCGGTATTCCAAATCTTGACATCTTCACAAATTACAGCAACTTTAATTGGTCGCAGTTCGTATTTCAGTTAGTATTCTGTGCAACAGCAGCAACAATTGTTTCAGGAGCTATGGCTGAAAGAACAAAATTCAGTGCTTATTGTGTTTACTCAGCAGCAATCAGTTTGATTGTATATCCTATTGAAGCAGGTTGGGTTTGGAACTACGGCGGAAACGGATGGTTACAGAAATTACATTTCGTAGATTTCGCAGGTTCAGCAGTAATCCACTCAGTAGGTGGTATGGCAGCTTTAGTCGGAGCAATTATTCTTGGAGCCAGAATTGGTAAATACACAAAGAAAGCAGATGGAACAATTATTTCAAATGCTATCGGTGGACATTCAATAACACTTGGAGCTCTTGGATGTTTTATCCTTTGGTTTGGATGGTATGGATTTAACGGTGCAGCTGCAACAAACACAGACAGTCTTGCATCAATCTTTATGAATACAACAATCGCTCCTGCAACAGCAACAGTTGTATGTATGATATTTACTTGGATTAAAGATGGAAAACCTGATGTAGGTATGTGCTTAAATGCATCACTTGCAGGTTTGGTAGCAATTACAGCAGGTTGTGCTTCAGTTGATACAATTGGTGCTTTAGTAATTGGTGCAGTTGCAGGTATTTTAGTAGATGTAGTAGTAGAAGTACTTGATAAGAAGTTACACATTGATGACCCTGTTGGGGCAGTTGGTGTTCACTGGGCAAACGGTGTTTGGGGAACAATTGCAGTAGGCTTATTTGCAACAGGTAAAGGCGATACAGTTCAGGCATTTGCAGATGGTTCTTATTACGCAGGTTTATTCTACGGAGGTGGAGCAAAATTATTAGGAATTCAGATTTTAGGTATTGTTGCAATTGATGTATATGCAGCAATTATGATGACAATTGTATTCCAGCTTATTAAACATACAATAGGACTTAGAACAACAGCAGAAGAAGAAATTATTGGTATGGATATATCAGAACATGGTCTTGCATCAGCATATGCAGACTTCCTTCCTACAACACCTTCATACATGGGTGAAAGCGTAGGAGCAGTAGATGTAGCAAATCTTGAACCTGCTACATTATCAATTGGTGAAGCAAAACCAACTGGAAAATATACAAAGATTACAGTTATTTGTAATGAAGATAAATTTGGAATCCTTAAAGATACAATGGCAGCTATCGGTGTAACAGGTATGACAGTTATCCAGGCAATGGGCTGTGGTGTTGAACAGG
>NZ_FR878170.1:29182-53221 GCF_000434315.1 Eubacterium sp. CAG:156
GTGTTTACAGAGGTGTTAAGATGAGCATGAACCTTCTTCCAAAGGTTAAAGTTGAAATCGTTGTATCAACAGTTGATCCTAACCTTGTAGTAGCAGCAGCTAGAAAAGCTCTTTATACAGGCGGTGTTGGCGATGGTAAGATTTTCGTAACAGATGTAGAAGATGTAATGAGAGTCAGAACAGGTGACACAGGTATTGCAGCACTTTCAAATGAGTAAATACTCAACAATATAATGGATATTTAGGAACTCTGTTCTTAAAATATATTTTACTTAATCTCATTAAAGGGGCCGGTGGTTATCCATCGGCTCCTAAATTTGTTTGCAAATAACGTTCACAGACTGGTATTTACCACTTACTGCTAATAAAATACCACTTACATAAAATCTATTTACATCCACATAATTTGCAAATATAATCATCACATAAGGAGTCAGATATGAAAGTAATCGTAAATGTGGATGAAAACTGCATAGAGGAACAGGTAATAATAAATTGCCACGAACTGAATGAGAATATAATTAATATTCAGAAAACTATCTCAGCGATGGAAAACCAGAGTCTTAAAATTGAGCTTAAACAGGGTGAAAAAGAATTTTATATAGATGTTGGTGAAATTCTTTTTTTTGAAACTGATAACAATCAGGTTATGGCTCATACAGCAAATGAGATATTTTTAACAGGCAGTAAATTATACGAATTGGAGAAAATATTACCATGGTACTTTAGCAGAATATCAAAGTCAGCAATTTTAAATGTAAAGAAAGTGTATGCGATTACAAGAAATCTGACAGCGTCAAGTTTAATTGAATTTGAAGGAACGCCTAAACATGTATATGTTTCAAGGGCATATTACAAGCCGTTAAAAGAAAAATTAGAAGAAATGAGGAATATGTGATGAAAAAAAACAATATTTACTGGGGAATGATATTTATAATAATGGCTGCATTAATTGTAGTTAATGGTCTGGGTCTGATTGAAGGCGTGGGTGTCTGGAGTATAATTTTTACAGTACTTTTTGGTGCTGCATTATTAGATGGAATCGTAAGATTACAGGTAACAACAATATTATTCTCGCTTGCTTTTTTAGCAATTGTCTGGTCAGAGCAACTTCACATTGAAAGTATAACTCCATGGCCGATTCTGTTTGCAGCATTGTTAGGAAGTATTGGAATAAGCATGATATTTGGAAAGAAAAATAAAAAATGGAAAAAAGATTACTCAGGTGGAAATCATTATTACAGCAATAATAGTAGTAATGAAGGAAAATATTTTGATGAAAATGTTAATGTAGAGCAGGATAGCGGAGAAGTAGTAACATGCGAATCAAAATTTGCAGGAACTGTTAAATACATTACTTCAAATAATTTAAAAAAAGTATATGTAAGAAATGAATTTTCAGGAATGTCAATTTATTTAGATAAGGCAAAAGTGCCAAGTAAGAGACTTGAAATAGAAATAAAGAATTCATTTGGAGGAGTGGAAATTTATATTCCGGCTAACTGGATTGTAGAAAATGAGTTAAATTGTTCATTTGGCGGCTACGACGAAGAAGGTACAAAAGCACCAACAGATGCTGAAAGCGTGACAGTTGTTATTAAGGGATCAGCAAATTTGTCTGGCGTTACAATAAAATACATTTAAATATAGAAGTAGTAGCAAAAGAGGTATGAGAAAAATAAACCTATAATAAAATTTAGTATAGAATTAAAAAGCAATCAATTACAATAAAAGAATAAGTATAAGAAAAAAGACTGAACAGTATGCATGCACTGTTTGGTCTTTTTTGATTAGAGCATATGCTACAATGCAGAAAATACTTTTGTCTTGTGAATAAATTTTATTAAAGTTTATTCACATAGACCATAGGAGGGAAAAAGTAAATTATCAGAATTTGTGTATTATAAATTTTATCATTGACAAAGAAAAGAATAAGTATTAAAGTAATATCAAAATAATATCACTTTAATACTTGGGAGGATAAAGTTATGGATGAAAATGTAAAGTTAAGTAATGTAAAGGAAAGGGAAATTACTAAGAAAAATGGATTCGCAATGTTATTTGTTGATATACTTGGATATGTAGCAACAGTTGTGACGTTTGTACTAGGATTAGTTTTTGCAATAAACTATGAAGATGTTAATGACGTGATATTTGGATTAGGAATCGGTTTATTTGTTGTTAGTTTAGCGTTATTAATTGTATCTATTGTTCTGTCATGCGGACTAAAATCAGTTAATCCTAATGAAGCAATGGTATTTACTCTTTTTGGTGAATATTATGGCACAATTAAAAGTGCAGGATTTTATTTTATAAATCCATTTTGTAGTGCAGTAGTTCCTAACGAAGAAACAACAGGAAATATCTTTGAAATTTCTTCTGATGCTAATGGTAACAGCTCAGCAAAAGTTGCCGGAGTTACAAAAAAGAAAATATCAACTAAGGTTATAACATTAAATAATGAGAAACAGAAAGTGAATGATGCTTTAGGAAATCCGATAATTATCGGAGCGGTGGTTATTTGCAAGATAATTGACCCTACAAAAGCAGTTTTAAATGTTGATAATTATATGAAATTTTTATCAACTCAGTGTGATTCTGTAATAAGAAATATTTCAAGATTGTATCCTTATGATATAATTTCAGATGAAAATGAGGATGATAACGAAAAGACTCTACGTGGAAGCAGCCAGGAAATTGCAGATAGTATGGAAGTAGAGTTACAGAAAAAGGTTGAAGATGCCGGAATAGAAATTATGGAAGTTAGAATAACTCATTTGTCATATGCAGAAGAAATAGCTGCAGCAATGCTTCAGAGACAACAGGCAACGGCAATTATTGCAGCAAGACAGAAAATTGTTGAAGGCGCAGTAAGTATGGTTAAAATGGCAATTGACCAACTTGGAGAAGAAGAAATTGTGGTGCTTGATGAAGAAAGAAAAGCTGCTATGGTAAGCAATCTTTTAGTTGTGTTATGTGGAAATAAAGAAGCACAACCAATTGTGAACAGCGGAAGTATTTATTAATAAAAATAGAAAATAATAAATTGAAAATTAATTCATCAGATAATAATGTTAAAATAAGTCAAACAATTGTGCTAAAATAAATTAAAAAAGTTATGACTATTTGAAACTATATATATTGAAAAAACAGTGAAAGGAGCCGGTATGGATAAGGAAGAACAACTTAATAAAAAAGAACTTGAGCTCCAAAAACGTTTAGAAAATATTTCTAATATGGAAAAAGAAATATTAACAAAAGAAAAAAAACTAAAAGAAAAAGAAAAGGCAAAGAAACAGGTGTTGTTAAGACTGTCCCCTTCATTATGGGAAGAGATTGCAGCATGGGCAGAAGATGATTTCCGCTCAATAAATGGCCAGATTGAATATCTTTTAGCGGAGTGCGTAAAAAAGAGAAAAGGAAAATAGTGTGAAAAACAACGGATGATTTTAATATTTCTTAAAATCATCCGTTGTTTTTTTCTATTTTAAAATCATATTTTTTGCATTCCAAAATACTATTTTTTATTTATCTTCCATTCTAATGGGTCACCTAAATCTGTTTCAGAAGATACAAATTCTTCGTCAGTATTATTAATTAATGGAGAAGATGTTCCAAAGTCATTTGATACAGAGTTATTTAATATAGAAGATTCAAAATCATTTAAGCCCAATTCATTTAAATCAGAATTATTAGCTTCTGTAGCGTTTAATTCAGAAGACGCTTTATTGATAGCTTCTGCATCCTGAGAATCACCGGCATTTAAAACATTAAGAGAAGTTTTTACAATAGTTTCAACTTCATCTTCAGTTATACCCATTTTCTTAGCCAACTCTTCAAAAGTTGGAGCACGACCAAGTAATTCAGTAAGGTCTCTGGAAATTTCATCTAATTCATTCATACGGTTAGCCAGATGTTCGCCAACACGGTCTTCGTTAATTTGGTCATTGATGACAAGATTTAATGTATTTCTGATGGCATCATCAACATAAGCTGCAAATTCGTCAGAAGAACCATTAAATTCAGAAAGAGCTATCATTAATCCAATATTTGCTTCCTGAATTAAATCACCATAAGTTACACCCTGCCCACGAAATTCATTTGCAATGCCAGCTACTTTTGAAAGTTGAGATTCAACAATTTTATTAGTAACAGAAAGGTCTCCGTTTGCAAGCAAATCAAGTAAGTTAGCAAGCTCGGCTTCTGATATTTCATCAATAGCTTCTAAATCCTTTTTATACATTTCAATAAAAGCAAGTTCAGCTTCAGTTTCTACAACTTTACTTTCAGCTGCTTTTACGGTCTCTAATTCCTTAGTCTCTTCTTCCTTAGGATCAATAGTCACTTCTTCAGAAACAATATAATCCATTCCATCAATTTTTATTTTACTTTCCTGTAAGTACTTATATATAAATTCGTATTGCTTTTCATCTTCTATTATGTCATTGAAAAAAGTATGAATGTCTTCAGTAGACACATGGTTTGCATTAGCTGCCGCAAATTCTATTAAAGAAGACAAAGCATCATTAAAAAGTAATTTTTTGTCCATGAATTCTCCAATCCGCTTTTTGTAAAGTAAAAGCAATTTTGATACATAAATGATACATAAAAGCCTTGCAAAAATCAAGGATAATAGGTAACATTATTTTGAAACGGGAAGGTGGATTGAAATGATTAAAAAAATAATAAATTCCAATATAGTAAGACTGATAGGAGCACTTTTATTTTTGACAGTATGTGCAGTAATAGGCGCAGGATTGTCATATGTAAATTATGAATCTAATCCTACTGATGAGGCAGTTGCATATTTCAAAGCATTTTTAGCTCAGGATTATGATACAATATATGGTCTTGTAAATCAGCCAAAGAATACATATATAAATAAAACTGCATACACAGACAGAGTGAAAAAGATAAGAGAATCTATTGTAATTGATTCATATGAAATTTCTGAGCCATATAAAGAAAATGGCAAAAAGACAGTAGATATTATATGTAATAATGAAACAACAGAAACTAACCAGACAATAAAATTGGTATTTGATGAAGTAAAACATGGAATGCAGATTATTCCTGATTATAAAATAGATATATCAAAAATGCTTGTAAAAAACGTAAATTTTGTTGTGCCGACAGGAGATGCTTTATATATAAATGGAGAAGTCGTAACAAAAGACATGGCTAAGGTCACGACAGACGCGAATACAAATACAGATACATATCATTTTGATAAAATACTTTACGGAGCATATGACGCAAATGCGATAAACAGATATAGTCAGATAGATTTAAAACCTGAAATTCTTCAGGAAGGAACTACAATTAATTTCGACGCTACAGCATATCATGCAAATTTAGAATTTGAAGAAAAAATAAAGGCAAATGCAGACAATATGATTACTCAGTTTTATGTTAATGCAAGGGAGAAAAAAGGCAATAATAAAGAGTTAAAAGCATATTTCGCAAATGATAAAAAACTTCAGAAAAAGGTTGATAAATATTTAAAAGAAACAGAAGAAGTATTATATTGGCCAGAAACAAAGAACATTGATAAATATTCAGTAGTTTCATTTGAACCGGGAGAAATGAAACATCAGAGTGTGTATAATAATGACAATACATTTACTGTTACATATGATTTTACTTATACATACGTGTCTTCTACAGATACTGCTATTTATACAAGTTATGTTTACAGTATAGGTGGTTCATGTAAAACAAAAATGACTTTAACCTATACATTAAATGAAGATCAAACATTAACCCTTACAGATATAAAAGTCAAAAATAAAAATCAAAAAGAAAAGGGAGAAGATTAATGTCAAAAGAAATTTGGAAACCGGGGAATATGATATTTCCTTTGCCTGCAGTTTTGGTAACGGTAAGTGATAACGAAGGTAATGACAATGTACTGACAGTTGCATGGACAGGCACAATATGTACAAATCCGGCGATGGCTTATGTATCAATACGACCATCGCGACATTCGTATAAGATGATAAAAGAAACAGGAGAATTTGTAATAAATCTGACTACAAAAGATTTGGCGTATGCAACAGATTATTGTGGAGTTAAATCAGGAAGAGATGTCGATAAATTTAAAGAAGCACATTTGACAAAAGAAAAGGCACAGTATGTAAAGGCTCCATTAATAAAAGAAAGTCCGGTGAACATTGAGTGCAAAGTTGTTGATGTAAAAGAATGTGGTTCTCATGACATGTTTATTGCAAATGTATTAGCAGTACACGCAGACAAAGAATATATGGATAAGGATGGAAGATTCCAATTAGAAAAAGCAAATCCAATAGTATATTCTCATGGACATTATTATAGTTTAGGTCAAAATCTTGGAAGATTTGGTTATAGCGTAATGAAGAAAAAGAGAAAAAATTCTGCAAATAAAAAGAAAAGATTAGAAAATAAGAGATAAAAAGTCGAAAAATGCAAAAGCATAGACATTTAGGAAAAGCTACTAAGAAAAAGGCAGGTGGCAGTGTATGGAACAAATTATATTTCATATTGATGTAAATTCAGCATTTTTAAGTTGGACTGCAGTAAAACTGCTAAAGGAAGGCAATGATGTAGATGTAAGAACAATTCCGGCTATCATAGGTGGTGACAGAGAAAAACGTCATGGAATAGTCCTTGCAAAATCAATATCAGCTCAGAAATATGGAATAAAAACAGGTGAGCCGGTGGCTGATGCATTAAAAAAATGCCCTGATATTATGATAATACCACCAGAACATGAGTATTATCATGAACAAAGCAGAAAATTTATTTCCATATTAAAAGAGTATACTTCAGATATTGAACAGGTAAGTGTTGATGAATGTTATTTTGATTACACGGGAATTCAAAATAAATTCAGTTCATACATGACAGCAGCAGAGGTTATAAAAAACAGAATTCAAAATGAATTAGGATTTACAGTAAACATAGGAATTTCTTCTAAAAAAGTATTAGCAAAAATGGCATCGGATTTTGAAAAGCCAAATAAAATACATACATTGTTTCCGGAAGAAATAAAAACAAAAATGTGGCCCCTTCCGGTTGGTGAACTATTTATGGCAGGCAAATCAAGTGTGGAAGTTTTAAATAAATTAGGAATCCATACAATAGGTCAGTTAGCAAATACACCTGTTGATATAGTGGAATCACATTTGAAAAAACACGGGAAAATTTTGTGGGAGTATGCAAATGGAATTGATGATTCAAAAGTAAATGCTACAAAAGAAGATTTGAAAGGAATTGGAAATTCTACAACACTTCCAACAGATTTAGACAAAATAGATGATATAAATTTAGTATTATTACAGTTGGCTGTAAAGGTAAGCGGACGATTGAGAGAGTCCGGACAAAAAGCAAAAACAATTGCCATTGAGATAAAGTATAATGATTTTTCAAAAATGTCTCATCAGACAAGTTTGTATAATGCTACAAATGTAGAAAATGAAATATACGAAAATGCAAAACAGTTATTTAAGGATATTTGGACAGGAAAGCCGGTAAGACTTTTAGGAATAAGAACAGCGAATCTTGTAGGAGAAGATGAGCCGGAGCAAATGTCAATATTTGAGCTTATGAATGAAAAACAATCACAAAAGGTTCAACCGTCCAGAGAAAAAATGAAAAAACTTGATAAGGCATTAGATGCAATAAAAGAAAAATATGGAGAAGATGCCGTGTCAAGGGCAAGTCTTTTAAATAAAGATAAAATAAAGAAACATTAAATACTAATAGCTAATTTTACAAAGTGTAAGCAGTAGCAAAAAATTATAAAATTGATAAAGTATTAAATAGCAACAAATAGAGAAAGGACTGAAAATGAAGGAAAATATTGTTTTAATAGGAATGCCGGGAGTAGGAAAAAGTACAGTAGGAGTAATACTTGCAAAGTTGATGGGATACCAGTTTATAGATGCTGATTTGGTAATTCAGGATAGAGAAAATAAATTGCTTAAAGAAATAATAGCTGAAAAAGGAATAGATGGATTTATTCAGGTAGAAAATGATGTAAATAAATCATTAAATCCTAAAAAAGCCATTATTTCAACAGGCGGAAGCGTAGTGTACGGCAGGGAAGCAATGGAACATTTGTCAGAAATTGCAACTGTTGTATATTTAGAGCTTGATTTGGCAAACCTAAAAAAGAGACTTGGCAATTTGAAAAACAGAGGCGTAGTTTTGCGTGATGGACAGACGCTTGATGATTTATTTAACGAAAGAGTACCCCTTTATGAAAAATATGCAGATGTAGTGGTAAATGAAAGTAACATAAATGTAGAAGAAACTGTGCAGTTAACATTAGAAAAAATAAAAGAGTACAAAGGCGAAAAATAGGGCAGATGTAAAAATAGGAAAAAACGAATGTGAATAAAATAATTTGTTAATACAAAGGCGAATAATAAGATAATTCACTTACTTATGAACAAACTCATGTAGGCTTAGAACTTTTGAGCCTGGTAGCATGTGAACAAAATAACAATTTATTTGGAGGCGTTTACAATTAAAAATGAATAGTAAGTATATAAACAAATGCCATGCAGTATCATATGTTGTGGCAGGAATTTTAATACTTATGATAATCCTGTTTAATTTTTCTCAAATGATAATGGAAACATGGGCATATAGTTTTATGATTTTAGAAAATGATAAAACTATAAAAGTTATTCAGGCAAATGATACCTCAGATACACATTTAGCTAAAAATCATAAAGAAAGTGATGGCGCAGTTAAAGAAATTTGCAATACAAAAATATCTTCTATAAAAGGTGAAAAAGCTGGCTATTTGGAAGATACAGCAAATAAGGAGTCTTTAAAAAATACAATAAATAAAGATTCTTTGAGAAGGACAGCAAATAATGAAATAAACCAAACTGATGATAATTCAGTACAGAATGTATCAAATACCGTGATACAACTTAGAAAACCTGTAAGTGGTGGAGTGACAACTTCAGTATTTGGAGACGTGGTTGACAGAAGAACCACACATTTGGGACACGACTGGGCAGTTGAAGTTGGAACAAGCGTATGTGCGGCAGCAGATGGTACAGTAGAAAAAGCATATTTAAGTGACAGTTATGGATATAATATACTGGTAAATCATGGAAATGGACTAAAAACCAGATACGCTCATTTAAGTAAAATCTTAATTAATTTAGGTGATACGGTTGAACAGGGAAGGATAATAGGACTTAGTGGAAATACCGGAGACAGTACAGGTCCGCATCTTCACTTTGAAGTAATACAAAATGATAAGCATGTAAATCCACTTAATTTTCTTAAATAGGTAACATTTTCAACAAAAAAACATATAATAAATTGTGAAAATGTATGAATTAATCGGTTTACAAAGAGCGATAATGTGTTATAATTAGTCTATGCGTAAAAAAGCAAAGGATAATTGTATTAGAATTTAATTCTCATACAAGTGACATAATAGATAGAAATAAATAGAATTTTAAAGTTAGACCGAATTAGTGAATTAGATGATAAACTATTTCGGTCGGTTTTTGCTTTGAGTTTTTACAACTCAATTATATACATAAATACCCGAGGTGCATAATGGAACGTTATATTATAAAAGGCGGAACACCACTCAATGGAGAAGTGGAGATAAGTGGTGCTAAGAACGCAGCTTTAGGTTTATTAGCAGCGGCTATTATGACTGATGAAGAAGTGACAATAGATAATTTACCTGACGTTAGTGATATTAATCATTTGATTGATGCAATTGCTAACATTGGTGCCACAGTCGATAGAGTAGACAGACACTGCGTTAAGATAAAAGGTGACACAATTACATCATGTGTAGTTGAATATGAACAGATGAAGAAAATAAGAGCTTCTTATTATTTAATTGGAGCGTTACTTGGTAAATTTAATAAGGCCGAAGTAGCTCTTCCAGGTGGATGTGACATAGGAAGCAGACCAATAGATCAGCATATAAAAGGATTTAGAGCTTTAGGTGCAGAAGTTGATACAGAACATGGAATGGTAGATGCCAGAGCAGAGAAGTTATTAGGAAATCATATTTTCCTCGACGTTGTATCAGTAGGAGCAACAATTAATGTTATGCTTGCAGCTTCAATGGCTCAAGGTAAGACAATTATTGAAAATGCAGCTAAAGAGCCTCACGTTGTAGATGTAGCTAATATGCTTAACAGTATGGGAGCTAATATCAGAGGTGCAGGAACAGATAAGATTAGAATTGAAGGTGTAGAGAAGTTACACGGAACAGTTTATTCTACAATTCCTGATCAGATTGAAGCAGGAACATTTATGTGTGCAGCAGCAGCAACAGGCGGAAGTGTTCTTGTAAAGAATGTTATTCCTAAACATTTGGAATGCATTTCAGCTAAGCTTATTGAAATGGGTTGCGTAATAACAGAATACGATGATGCGGTAAGAGTTAAAGGTGGAGAATTTATCAGAAATACTCAGATTAAGACATTACCATATCCGGGATTCCCAACAGATATGCAGCCACAGATGGCAGTTGTACTTGCAATGGCCAATGGCAGCAGCACAGTAACAGAAAGCATTTTTGAAAACAGATTTAAATATGTAGATGAACTTAACAGAATGGGTGCAAGAATTAAAGTTGAAGGCAATACAGCTTTAATAATGGGCGTAAATGGTCTTACAGGAGCACCGGTTTGTGCACCTGACTTAAGAGCAGGAGCAGCGTTAGTAATTGCCGGACTTGCAGCAGAAGGATTTACAACTGTTGAAGATATTGTTTACATTAAGAGAGGTTATGAACATTTCTCTGACAAGTTAAGAGGCCTTGGAGCAACAATTGAAAAGGTTGACAGTGAAAAAGATGTTCAGAAATTTAAATTAAAAGTAGGCTGAATATCATAATTGTATTAGGTTAAAAAATATATTTATATAATAAAGAAAGCTATCAATTTAAAGTTGGTAGCTTTCTTTATTGTTAGCGTACTCGAAGGCACGCGTTTTTTATTGTTATAAAAAAGAAAAATCAACTAAATTGATAAATAAAATACAAAATATTAAAAAATATCAATAAAAATGATTAAAAACGTCACTTTAATTCTAGATTTGCATATGTTATTATTATCACAGTTAAAACATAAACAAATGCATAGAAGAGGAATAGTAATTATTGAGCGACTTTCAGAAAGCTGTCGGTTGATGTGAGACAGTAGGAGTGATATAATGAACTCGCCTTAGAGCAGCCGGCTGAACATATTAGTAGGTCAGGACGGATTCCACCGTTAAAGGGAGCGGATGTCATGAGCATCCAGTAAGGGCATGTCTATACATGAAGTAGAGTGGTACCGCGATGATTCGTCTCTATAATATCTTTTGATATTATAGAGCTTTTTTACGTTATAGGGCAATTTGCTACATTAATGTAATAAAGTAAAATAAATCAATTAAAAAACATCAAGGTACAGATTTAGATGCAAGTTACATATATTTATTAAAGGTTAGAAGGAGTAAGAACTATGATGGATTGTACAAAATATGAGAAACAGTATTTTATGCCACCTACACCAACATTTGATTGGGTTAAGAAAGAAAAGATTGAAAAAGCACCAATTTGGTGTAGTGTTGATTTAAGAGATGGAAATCAGGCTTTAATTGAACCAATGAGCTTGGAAGAAAAATTAGAATTCTTTCAGATGTTAGTTAAAGTGGGCTTTAAAGAAATCGAAGTTGGATTCCCGGCTGCATCAGAAACAGAATACAATTTTATGAGAGCCTTAATAGAAAGAAACATGATTCCTGATGATGTTACAGTTCAGGTATTAACACAGGCAAGAGAGCATATTATTAAGAAAACTTTTGAAGCTGTAAAAGGATGTAAGCATGCAGTAATTCATTTGTATAACTCTACATCAGTTGCACAGCGTGAGCAGGTATTTAAGAAGTCAAAAGAACAGATTAAAAAGATTGCCGTAGATGGAGCAAAATTATTAAAAGAATTAGCTGATGAAGTAGATGGAAACTTCTCATTTGAATATAGTCCTGAAAGTTTTACAGGAACAGAAGTAGATTATGCATTGGAAGTATGTAATGCTGTATTAGATGTATGGCAGCCAAAGCCTGACAATAAAGTTATAATCAACCTTCCTGCAACAGTTGAAAATTCTTTACCACATGTATTTGCAACTCAGATTGAATATATGCACAAGAATTTGAAATATCGTGATGCAGTTACGATTTCATTACATCCACATAATGACAGAGGATGTGGTGTTTCAGATGCCGAATTAGGATTATTGGCAGGTGCTGACAGAATTGAAGGAACTTTATTTGGAAATGGTGAAAGAACAGGTAATGTTGATATTATTACATTAGCAATGAATATGTTCTCACATGGAGTTGATCCAAAACTTGATTTCAGTGATATGCCACATATTTGCGAAACATACGAAAAATTAACAAGAATGAAAGTTTCTCCACGTCAGCCATATGCAGGTGATTTGGTATTTACTGCATTTTCAGGTTCACATCAGGATGCTATTTCAAAAGGAATGGCATACAGAGAAGCAGGTCATACAGAAAAATGGAATGTTCCATATTTACCAATTGATCCTAAGGATGTTGGAAGAGCATACGATTCAGATGTAATCAGAATTAACAGCCAGTCAGGAAAGGGTGGCGTAAGCTACATCTTAAAACAGAATTTTGGTATGGATTTACCGGATGGAATGAAGGAAGAAGTCGGATACACAGTTAAGGATGTTTCAGATAAAGAGCATAAAGAATTATCACCAAATTGGGTATACCAGATATTTGAAGATAAATACATTACAAATAATGCAGTATTCAGCGTACCTGAATGTCATTTCCAACAGAAAGACGGAATTATAACTGAGGTTACAATTGCACATGATGACAAAGTCAGAGTTATCAAGAGCACAGGAAACGGAAGACTTGATGCCGTAAGTAATGCATTTAAGCAGTACTTTAACATAAGTTATGAATTGTCAGTATATGAAGAACATTCATTATCAAGAGGTTCATCATCAAAGGCTGTATCATATGTAGGAATCAGTCATAATGGTAAGATGTTCTGGGGTGTTGGAATTGATGCTGATATTATTAAGTCATCAATTCAGGCTTTGACAGTTGCAGTGAATCAGTTAGAAAGTGAAGTAGGAGTAAATGCCTGTAAGGATGACAGATTAAATGAAATAATGAATTATATTCATACAAATTATTTGACAGTAACATTAGATGAATTGGCTGATGAATTCCATTTGTCAAAACCATATTTATCAAAGTACATTAAAGAAAAATCAGGAAATACATTTGGTGATATCGTTAAAAATGTAAGAATGAAAAAGGCAAGAGCTTTACTTAAGAGTGGAAGCATGACTGTTGAAGCAATTGCAGAAAATGTTGGTTATCAGAATGTTGAACATTTTAACAGATTGTTCAAGAAAAAATATGGAATGACTCCTGTTCAGTTCAGAAACAGCAAATAATTGGGAAAAATAAGAGATTCTTAAGTTGTTATTATTATATAATATGATACAATAATAAGTAACAAATAAAGAGGCGAAAATAAAACGAACGAAGTTCGTTTCTTAAAATATTTTCGCCGACCAGCCGCTGACCGAAGGGAGGGGGCATTACCGTATTATAATTATAGGAGGAGAGAAATATATGAGATCAACAAAGGTAAAAGTTTTAGCGGTAACAGCAGCAGTAACAGTTATGTTTACAGGTTGTATGACAGAAAATGCTAATGTAAAGATTAATTCAGATGGAACAGCATCTGCAGTAGCTACAGTAGATATTGATAAAGCAAGCATGGACACATGGTTAACTTCAGCAGGAATGACAACTTCAGATATTTCTGATGGAAAAGAAATGAAAGTTGTAACAAAAGATGGCAAGGAATTTTACGAAGCAACAGAAACTTACTCATCAACAGTTGATAAGATTGGTGAAGTAGTAAAAGAAGCGTTATCAAGTGATGCTTATGTAACAAGCACTACATTATACAGTGAAGTAAGTTTGGCACAGAGTGAGTCAGTTGCTATGTACTCAGCTATGGGAATCGACACATCAACTATTACACTTAACTTTAGCATTGAGTTCCCTGCAGCAATTACATCAACAACAGGAACAATTGATCCTGCTAACCCAAACAAAGCTAATTTTGTTATTAACTTAGCAACAACAAATATGATAGTATTTGCAACAACAGATTCTACAGTAACACCTGATGCAGTTAAAGCAACAGTACAGAAACTTAACCAGGTAGGAAAAGTTAAAGTTAAGAGTCTTAAGGCAAATAAAGTAAAAGGTAAAAAGGCAACAGCTACTTTAAAATTTAAAAAGGCAGCTCAGGCTAAGAATTACCAGATTCAGTGGTCTACAAATAAGAACTTCAAGAAGAAAACAAGTGCTACAGCTAAGAAAGTGAGATACACTATTAAGAACTTAAAGAAGGGCACAAAGTACTTCGTAAGGGTAAGAGCCGCAAAGACAAATTACTGTGGAACAGAAGTTTATGGCGATTGGTCAGTTAAGACAGTTAAAACAAAAAAATAAAACAGATTTTATAATAAAAGCAAATTTATGATAGAATTTGAAAATTAATAAGAACACCGATATGTTAATAAGATTAGAAAATTAATCGTTAGACGTTAATATATCGGTGTTTTTAATTGCAAAAAAAAGAAAAGTAACTACTGACAATTTAATTATATTAAGAATTTATGGAAAGAAAATAGAAAATAAAATTAATGATGTTAGTATAAGGAAAATTAATTAAATTTATATAATGAAAAAATATGACTGTTAACTATTAATAAAATAAAAAAATAATAAAAACGTTTCTAAAATAATAGCAGTTTCATAAAAATGCGTATTGTAATGTTTTTATTTACGTGGTAAGATTAATGAAAATAGCTTTAAATAAGCTTATATAATACACTACTATCATATATAACAAAATGTTTTGGGGAAGACATTATTACTGAACACAATTTTTATATGTAGTTAGAAGATAAAACTATTTATGAGAGAGAAACCGGCACTTTGTAGGGAAGAGTGGCGGTTTTTTTATTTCATTTGGGAAAAACCAAATATAGGAGAAGAGATAAGTTCGATAAATAGGGGAGGTAAATTAAATAATGGATACAATGCTTATTGTAGATGACAATGAGATTGATAGAAATATCATTGCTAATTATTTTGCAGAAGATTTTATGATTCTGGAGGCACAAAGTGGAGAAGAGTGCTTTAGAATTTTAAAAGAGTACAAATATAATATTGATATTGTATTATTGGATAACTGGTTACCTGATATGACAGGTGTGGATATTCTTAAGGAAAGAAAGTTAGATCAAAGATTTGCAGATATTCCTATTATTATTGTTACAGTTAACAATGATTCAGCAAATTTAATCGAAGCTTTTAAAAATGGAGCAGATGATTACATAACAAAGCCGCTTGTAAGGGAAGTAATTAAGGCACGTGTAAGCAATGTTTTGATTGCTACAAGAAAATACGCAGAAATACAAAAGAAAAACAGAGAATTGTCAGAACTTTCCGAACTTGATCAGATGACAGGGTTATATAATAAGATGACAACTGTTAATAAAATTAATAACCGGCTTTATGAACATAAGAATCATATAGGTGCAATTATTGTTGTTGATATGGATGATTTTAAGTATATAAATGACAGTGAAGGACATTTGATTGGTGACCATGCCATAAGACGTGTATCTAGAATATTGAAGGATAACTTTAGAAAAGAAGACATAATAGGTCGAATTGGCGGAGATGAATTTGTTGTATTTTTAAATGATATTCCGGATAAAGAGATTGCCAGAAGAAAGGCAAGAGATATAATTAGAATATTTAAAGTAAAGAAAAGTACAGTGATTAAAGGAAGAACTACTGTAAGTGTCGGATTAGCATTTGCTGATAATGGAACAAATGATTATAAAGAATTATTTGACAGAGCTGATAAAGCTTTAGCAGAAGCAAAGAAATATGGTAAAGCATGTTACCATGAATATGGCATGGATGATTATGGTACTTATGAAGAAAAAAGAGAAAGCGTTATTGTATATAGTAAAAGCCGAACCATATGTCATGCGATAGATAAGGCAATCAGTAGCAAATATAATGTGATTGAAGTTATTTCATCAGACGAAATAGATAAAGTTATAAAGCAACAGCGCGAAATTAGGATTATAATTGCCGATTTGTCAAATGATGAAGATGATGGAAAATTAATCATGGATTATTTAGATAATAATAAGGAGATAGCAGGTATTCCTAAGATAGCAGTTTGTAAGGAAAGCAATATCGAGCAGTGTAAGATAGCAATTCAGGGTGGAGTTGTTGATTTGATGATGGAACCTATTGAAAAAGATATTGTGAGAAGAAGAGTATCAAGAATAATTAAAGACGAGGAAAAATAAATAATTATAAGTTTAATAGATCCTGAAAATAAATATAAAATCTTCGAAAAAGAGGAGGAAATAACCAAATCTTTTTCGGGGATTTTTTTATTGACAAAAATTGGATGTTATGTGATAATAACTTTAATGCTTTAAAGCGTAACGGTTTAAAGTGACGATAAAATATTAAACTAAAAAGTGGAGGAACAAAATGTTAGTTAAAGTTTTATTATTGATTGTATTTTTTGCAGTCATGATTGGAATCGGTGTATATACAAGAAAGCATGCCACAGACGTTAACGGATTTGTATTGGGCTCAAGATCAGCAGGACCATGGATTACAGCATTTGCATATGGAACATCGTATTTTTCAGCAGTTGTTTTTGTAGGATATGCAGGACAGTTTGGATGGAAGTACGGTATTGCTTCTACTTGGATTGGACTTGGTAATGCCATACTTGGAAGTTTGTTAGCATGGTTTGTATTAGGTAGAAGAACAAGAGTTATGACTCAGCATATAGATGCTAAGACAATGCCTGATTATTTTGGGAAAAGATATAATAGTGATGCACTTAAAATAGCAGCCAGTGTTATCACATTTGTATTCTTAATTCCATATACAGCATCTGTATATAATGGTCTTTCAAGATTATTTGGAATGGCATTTGACATACCATATAGTACAGTAGTTATTATTATGGCAGTACTTACAGGACTTTATGTAATTCTTGGCGGATATATGGCAACAGCAATCAATGACTTTATTCAGGGTATTGTAATGTTGTTTGGTATTTGCGCAGTTATTTATTCAGTATTAAACGGACAGGGTGGATTTTATAGTTCATTGTCAAAACTTGCAGCACAGGTGCCTATAGAGAGTGATGTAATTAAAGTAGCAGGTGACGGAATTTTTGCATCATTTTTTGGACCTGACCCATTAAATCTTTTAGGAGTAATTATTTTAACTTCATTAGGAACATGGGGACTTCCTCAGATGGTTGGTAAATTTTACGCAATTAAAAGTGAAAAATCAATCAAGACAGGTATGATAGTTTCAACTGCATTTGCAGTAGTTGTTTCAGGTGGATGTTATTTCTTAGGAGGATTTGGAAGATTATTCTCTGATAAAATTGATATTGCAACCGGTGGATATGATTCAATTATCCCTACAATGCTTTCAACACTTCCTGATATATTAATAGGTATTGTAATTGTGTTAGTATTATCAGCTTCAATGTCAACACTTTCCTCATTGGTACTTACATCAAGTTCAACAATTACAATTGACTTTTTGGGAACAACGGTATTAAAGAAAACGGCAGAAAAGAAACAGGTATTACTTATGAAAATTTTCGTAGTAGTATTTGTAGCAATTTCAGTAATTATCGCATTAAATAAAGATAGTATTCCTAATATTGCTCAGCTTATGGGTTACTCATGGGGAGCTTTAGCAGGAGCATTCCTTGCGCCATTTATGTATGGATTATATTGGAAGAAAGTTACAAAGGCTTCTGTATGGGCAAGTTTTATTTTCAGCATCATAGTTACTGTGACAAATATGATTTGGGGATACATACAGTCACCAATTAATGCAGGTGCATTTACAATGCTTGTAAGTTTAATCCTTGTACCTGTTATAAGTTTATTAACACCTAAGATGAAAAAAGAAGAAACAGATAAATTATTTGAATGCTTTGAAGAAAAGGTAGAAGTTCCGGTAAAGGATGCTTTGGATTAGTAGTAAAGCATTGACTTACATAAAATCTCTGTTTATAATTTTATGGTGAGCGTAAGCTTAGATACATAAAATAGAATAAACTGTTCAACAACACAAGGGCAGAAGAAAATGGAGGAGTACAATAATGCAGGAATTTAAACCGGTAAAAGAAGGAAAAGTACGTGAGATTTACGATAATGGAGACAATATGATTATTGTTGCAACAGACAGAATCTCAGCATTTGATGACATCTTAAAGAACAAGATTACAGACAAGGGTGCGGTTTTAACACAGATGTCAAAATTTTGGTTTGATTATACAAAGGATGTTGTTCCTAACCATATGGTATCAACAGATGTTAAAGATATGCCGGAATTTTTCCAGAATGACAAATTTGCTGGCAGAAGTATGATGTGTAAGAAGTTAGAAATGCTTCCAATCGAATGTATCGTTCGTGGATACATTACAGGAAGTGGTTGGGCAAGTTACAAGGAAAATGGAACAGTTTGCGGAATAAAACTTCCTGAAGGTCTAGTAGAATCAGATAAGTTGCCTGAACCAATTTATACACCAAGTACAAAGGCAGAAATCGGACTCCATGATGAAAATATTTCATTTGAACAGAGTGTAGAAGTATTAGAAAAAGCATATCCTGGAAAAGGCGCAGAATATGCAGAAAAGATTAAGGATTGTACAATTGCTTTATATAAGAAATGTGCAGAATATGCTTTAAGCAAAGGAATCATTATTGCAGATACTAAATTTGAATTTGGTTTAGATGAAAATGGAAACGTAGTAATTGGTGATGAAATGTTAACACCTGACAGCTCACGTTTCTGGCCACTCGAAGGATATAAACCAGGACAGGGACAGCCTTCATTTGATAAGCAGTACGTAAGAGACTGGTTAAAATCTAACCCTGACAATGATTTACTTCTTCCGGATGAAGTTGTTGAAAAGACAGTTGCTAAATATAAAGAAGCATATGAATTATTAACAGGTGAAAAATTTGCATAGTTTGATATGTATATAAACCTTTAAAATCCCCATAAAATTTGATTGTGCGCTTTAAAAGCATAATTGAATTTTATGGGGATTTTTTTATGTAATGGCTATTTTAAAATAAACAACTTGACATGTTACTAAATATATGTATAATATATAAAACATAAACAATATGAGAACAAAACAAAGGAGATACAAACATAAAATTATATAATGTAGGAGAAGGTTAATGAAGAAATACGAAGAATTAGATATTACAGACCCATTTATTTTTGCAAAAGTGATGAGTGATAAGAGATTATGTAAACCATTGTTAGAAAGCATATTAAATATAAAAATAAGGGATATAAAATATGTTGATTATGAAGAAACAATACAGATGACAGTAAAATCAAAAGGCATAAGATTAGATATATATGTTGAGGATGAGAATAATACGGTGTTTAATCTTGAAATGCAGACAACAGCGTATAAAGAATTACCAAAAAGATCAAGATATTATCAGGGAGTTATAGATCTAAACATGATTGAAAAAGGTGAGCCATATGATATACTTAAAGAAAGTTATGTCATATTTATTTGTACATTTGATTTCTTTGGAAAGAACAAATGTATTTATGAGTTTGAAAACTTATGTATAGATGATTGTGGAATTAAACTTAATGATGGAACGCATAAGATATTTTTAAACACAAAAGGGGATAAAAAAGGCATAAATAAAGAACTGAAATCATTATTGGAATATTTTGATGGCAAGGAACCGGAAAGTGATTTAACGAAACAAATTGATGAAAAGGTAATTGCAGTCAGAAAAAATACGAGATGGAGGCGAGAGTATATGTCGTTACAGATGGAGATGAATCTGAAATATAGAGAGGGATTGAAGGCTGGAGAGGCAAAGGGTCAGGAGAATATAAACAAACTTAACACTATATTATTAGCAGAAAAAAGATATGACGATTTAGAAAAATCTGCTAAAGATATTGAATATCAGAACAAGTTAATGAAAGAGTATAAGATTATAGAGTAAAGGCTAAAACATTATATGTAAGAGTGATTAACCTGATTTAATTATTATTCTAACAGACAAAGATTAAAAGAATATTATACAACGAAAAAATCCGGAATTAGAGGTGCGAATAAAGCAATCTAAATCCGGATATTTTTTTGCAAATATGTAATAAAAGTGCAGGGGTCAGTTTGTGAAAAAAATAAAAAAATTATCTGATATAGTATTAGTAAAGAAAGCAAAAATGGGGACTTAACAATGGTTGAGATTTACATAAATGTAATATGAGTCAGGCAGAATTCATTTTGAATTCTGCCTTATTGTGAATATAAATATGATATAATAAATATAGGAAAGGGGACATTAATGAACGTACAACGTATTTTAGATGAAAAGATAAAAAATTATACACAAAATAACGGACAGAAATTGATTGAACAGACATTGTGGAATAATTCAACAGTAGTTTATACAATAGAAGATAAGCAGAATATGGAAATGTCCCTTATCGCAATTTATTTAGAAAAAGAAAAAGCATATTTAAAAGATACAATAGAAAAAATATGCGAGGATGGTAAAAAAACAGAATATTTGGTAAAGTGTAGCCAATGGACAACAGAAAAGCTTAATGAAGGACAGATAATAGTTATTGAAACAGAAAAGATTACAACATTGATTGAAATGGCTTTAGATGAAAATATTAACTTGTCTGACAATACGGTAGAAGAAAAGAAAATCTGGCTATGTAATCTCATGGAAAGCGTAACTGAAAGCGTAGAATATATAATAAAAAAATACCCCGGATTTAATATTTACATAAATAATGAAGAAATTTGTGTTAATGAAGCCGGACAGGGAAAAATATTACTATTTGATTTAATAAATAATGAAGTAAAAACAAATAATGAAGCATACGAAATTGTTACTATTTTTAAACAAGTAGCAAATGGTATGAACATAAAGTTCAGTATAAAAATCCAGGAACAGAAGATAGAAAATTTACGTAAGGAATGCCTTGAATATATTGAGAGACATAAGCGTAAAAATGAGAAAGATAAAAAAATATATAAAGAGAATATAAAAAAAGCAAATAATGGAAATAAAGAATCAGAATTTATAATTGGTTATTTATATGAAAATGGACGTGGCGTACCTCAAAATATAAATGAAGCTGTAAAATGGTATAGAAAGTCGGCAAAAAAGAAATATACAAAGGCACTTAATAATCTTGCTTATCTTTATCAAAATGGGAACGGTGTAGAAAAAGACAAAAGAAAAGCGGAAGAATTATTAAAAATGTCAGCAAAACAAGGTGATGACGTCGCGTGTTTAAATTTAGGGATTTTATATCAGACAAATAATGAAATAAATATGGAAAATGCAAAATTCTGGTATAAAAAAGCAATGAATAAAGGAAATGAAGTAGCTGAAAGAATGTATAAGAGAATTCGTGAAAAAGAGAATTTATAAATAAAATTTACAAAAAAAGAGAGCTTGCAATTTTTCATGGACAGGAAAAAGGGAGAAAAAATGAAACATGTAAATACTACAGAAATGTATTTTAAAGTCATTAACTGTGAAGAGGCTGATGAATTAAAAGAAATAATTAATAAATACAGTCCGTACTACTCAAATTGGAGAGATTATATAAATAATGTAATGTTAAGTAATGGACTATCTTACGAAAAATTAGGTAAAATATGTAGATTTAGCAAAAATACTATTAAATCATGGGCGAAAAGTAATAAAGTGCCAAAATCCAGAGAAAGTTTTATAAAATTTGGAATGGGATTAAGATATAATTTTCAGGAAATTAATTTTATTTTACAAAGATATGGGAAATATCCTAAATTGTATTCTAAATCATTAGAAGATGCAATCTGCATTTACGTCATATCTCATTATCCTAAGGATGAAAATGTAAATGCGTATGTAACTTATTTGAGCATGAAGGAAAAATTTCTGGATGTATTAAAAACAAAAAATAAAAGAAGATATTTAAATGATTCAAAAAATAAAACAATAGATGTTGAGCAAATAATAATAAATATGTCAGATGATGAAGAACTTTTTGATTTCATTAGAAAAAATGAAGTAGAGTTTTTTAATAGTTACTATAAACTGATAGATTATATTGAATCATATGTTAAGGCTGAAAGTGTAGGTGGTTCTTACCATAGTCTTGTAAAAGATGAAAATTTGGACAAAGGATTTGAAAAGATGATTTCAAATTTAAAGAACTGGGGAGAGGTGCCAAACAGAAACAGGCTTATAGCACTTGGAATAAAATTGAATATGACAGGACCCGAAATAAATCAACTTTTAAGTTATGCAAATATGGAAAAACTGTGCCCTAAAGATAAGATAGAGTGTATAATATTATATGTATTAGCAAATATTGATATTGCAAATCCATATTACCAGATGAATCATATGTCTATTGCGGCTCAATACACAGAAAATCCGGAAATGAAAAATAAATGCGAAAGCCTTCTTATGGAATTGACAGGACTTAGAGAATCTGAGGAAATAAGAGAAGACGTAGAATTTTATATAAAAGATGCATTGGAATCCTTAGATATGGAAGATGAAGAAAATGGAATTTTGCAATTGTTTTTGGAGGGATAGGAAATGCTAAATATAACTAGAAGTTTAAAATATATAATAAAAAAATATAATAAGATACTATATTTTAATATATATATGTTAGTTATTATAGGTTCATTATTAATTAGCACTAAATGTAGTGCGGCGTTAAATGATATAGTGTATTTTGATTCTGATAATCAATTTTTAGAATATTTTAGTAAAAATATATATGATGAGCAAGATGATGAGTTGAATACTGATTTAGGATATAGATATAATGTTAATTATTATGGATATACGAAGACAGCTAGGACAAGTGATAAATTTTCTTGCTGTAAAAATAAATATAATGAAAATGTTTTGATAAAAAATATAGTACTAAATTATTCAGATAGAAAGAGAGAAGCATATGCAATAATCGCATTTGAAACAAATATTATCAATTATAGGACTAATGATTGCAAAATATATATAAATGGAGAGTTAGAAGATAGTGTTAAACTGCATAATGTAAATAATAGAATGATTGGATATTTACGAATTGATATCTTTTCTAGATGTATTAATTATAAAGTGGAAGTTGCAACTGTTGGAAAAGATGGAGAAAAACTTAGAACTGCAGTGGAAGTGGAATTGTATTATCCTTTAGTTACAACAAAACAATTAATAAATAAAATAGAAAATACACATGACAACAAAGGACTTAATATCGAGTGGAAAGATTTGGGAAAAGTGGAATCTTATTATGTATTTAGATCAAAACAAAAAGATGGAATATATGAATTGATAGGAAAAAAGAATTGGCCGTTTTTTTATAGATAATGATGTCAAAAAAGGAAAGACATATTATTATCACATTTTTGCAAATTTTGTAAATGGTGAAGAATTACAGTCTGATGATGTGGAAGGAATGTTAAGACAGGTTGACAATGTTAAGACAAACAAAACAAAATTAAATAAACCTAAAATACGAATAAAAAAGAAGTCAAGAAACTGGCAGATATATTGGGGAATTATATCTGATAAAAGTACTTGTATAGAAATTTATATGAAAAACGGTCGCGGAAAATATAAAAATTTTCGAAAAATAAACATAACAACAAATTTAAAGAAGAGGAAAAATAAAAAAGGAGCAGTAGGAATAACAAGCTCAAGGAAATCTTTAGTAAAGGGAGTAAAATACCAATTTAAGGCAAGGACATTTTATTATAAAAAAAATGGCAAAAAAGTATCAAGTAAATGGTCGGATGTTATAAAATTAAAAGGCTGAGAAAGTAACTACAGGAGGAAACAAAATGAACGAAGTTCA
>NZ_FR878171.1:0-726 GCF_000434315.1 Eubacterium sp. CAG:156
GGGAACGATTTTCGAGGTGACTTTTGCACAGCACTACGCTTGACAAAGAGCTATAATTTTCAAATAAAAAGATGCTGTCGCGTTCAACGAGTCGAGGGTGCGGACATTTTCTTGGACTATCTAAGTGACCAATCCAAGTCTATGTCTGTACTCTCCTCTCTACTCATTTACTGATTACAGTAATGCATATAAAAACCGGATGCTTTTTTCTCATATGCTACCTCCTTATTATTTTAATTTGTTGTTTATCTCCTTTTTTTACATTTTGGTATTTTTTTACATATATCTTATCAATCTTCTTTGCCTTTGATACATCTATGTTTTTTATAGGGTTTCCTTCCAAAGAAAGAGAATGAATTTTTGCATTTGTTAAATCAATGTTTTCTATTTTATTAAATGATAAACATAAATGATTTATTGATGGCGTTTTACTCATTCGCACTTTATCAATTCCCGTAGTTATTACTGTCACTCTCTTCAATTTATCACATTTCGATATATCTAATTCTTTTATTCCTTTGCATTCATATAAATCTATATTTTTTATTTTTCCAATTTTAATATTTTTTAAATATTTTGAGTACCATACTTCAAGTCTTCTTAAATTCTTTAACTTTGATACATCTATTTCTTTTATTCCTTTACCTATTTCTTTCATGGAAATATTTTTAAGTTTCTCATTTTGACCATACACGATGCCATTACAATTAAATCCTATTGCCTTAA
>NZ_FR878172.1:0-13928 GCF_000434315.1 Eubacterium sp. CAG:156
TCCAGTGATTACGTTGCAGGTAAAGAAACATTTTCTGCGGATACTAATTTGCTGCTACACGATTTTGAAAACTCAGTTATACAGTTAGATTTTAAATCTGCTTCAGATATTTTAGGCTCTATATTTAATAAACTTGAAAGCAATTTTTCTGATGAAAATACTGTTAGAAGCATCTGCACTCAAATTTATCTTATTTGCTATAGAGTAATGCTTAAAAGTAATACTCTTCCTACAGAAGATGAATATATAAATAAAATAAATTCAGGTTCAGATTTCTTCCAGTTAAAAGAAACTGTCAGAAATCTTATATATGATGTAAAAAAGCAATTAACCCAGTCCTCTAAAAAATACAGTTCTTTCATCGAGGAAACAATTACATATATCAAAGAACATATTGCTGACGATTTGTCACTTGAGCTGATGATGTAAAAAAACAATTAACCCAGTCCTCTAAAAAATATAGTTCTTTCATAGAGGAAACAATTATATACATCAAAGAACATATTGCTGACGATTTGTCACTTGAGCTTATCGCACAAAATGTTCACACTAATGAATCCTATTTAAGCAGAACTTTCAAAAAAGAATGCGGTCATTCAATTGTAAGTTACATTACAATGCTTAGAATCAGTATGGCCAAGGATTTCTTAGCAAATACAAACCTTAAAACATTTGAAATATCTGATAAAATAGGAATTCATGACCCTGCATATTTTTCCGTTATTTTTAAAAAAAACACAGGTCTTAGCCCGAAGGACTATAGGAATCAATTCGTAAGATAATTATTAATACTTTAAGAACTAACATGTTATGTTATTAACATTAGTTATATATTAAGATGTCAGCGTCAAAAGGTTCAAGCCCACATGCGTTTGCTCATAAGTAGGTAAAAGACCTTAGAGCTCACCCTGACATCATATTAATTAACTTTTACAAAATATTGAAAGGAGATTTTAACATGGCAAACAGAATAATGTTAAACGAAACATCTTATCACGGTTCAGGTGCAATTAATGAAATTGCAACAGAAGCAAAGGCACACGGATTCAAAAAGGCTTTTGTATGTTCTGACCCTGACTTAATCAAATTCAACGTTACATCTAAGGTTACAGATATCTTAGATAAAAATGACTTGGCTTATGAAATATATTCAGATATCAAAGCTAACCCAACAATCGAAAATGTACAGCATGGTGTTCAGGCTTTTAAAGATTCTAAAGCTGATTACATTATTGCAATTGGTGGTGGTTCTTCAATGGATACAGCAAAAGCAATCGGAATAATTATTGCAAATCCGGAATTTGAAGATGTAAGAAGTCTTGAAGGCGTAGCGCCTACTAAAAAGCCTTGTGTTCCTATTATTGCAGTACCTACTACTGCAGGAACAGCTGCTGAAGTTACAATTAATTATGTTATTACAGATATTGAAAGAAAACGTAAATTTGTATGCGTTGACCCACATGATATGCCAATTATCGCTATCGTAGATCCTGATATGATGTCTTCAATGCCAAAGGGACTTACAGCTTCTACCGGTATGGACGCCCTTACTCACGCCATCGAAGGTTACACAACAAAGGCTGCATGGGAAATGACAGATATGTTCCATTTAAAGGCTATTGAAATTATTAGCAAATCTCTTAGAGGCGCAGTTGAAAATACTAAGGAGGGTCGTGAAGGAATGGCTCTTGGTCAGTACATTGCCGGAATGGGATTTTCAAATGTAGGGCTTGGAATTGCTCACTCAATGGCTCATACTTTAGGTGCTGTTTATGACACTCCTCATGGTGTTGCATGTGCCATGATGCTTCCTATTATTATGGAATATAATCAGGAATGTACCGGTGAGAAATATCGTGAAATTGCCCGTGCAATGGGTGTTAAAGGCGTTGATGAAATGTCAACTGATGAATACAGAAAAGCAGCAATTGATGCCGTTAAGCAATTGTCAGCTGATGTAGGAATTCCTGCAAAACTTGATGCAATAAAAGAAGAGGATTTACCTTTCCTTGCCAAGTCTGCTGCTGCAGATGCCTGCGCTCCGGGAAATCCTAAAGATGCAAGTGTTGATGACTTCATAGAATTATTTAGAAAAATTATGTAATTTTAATTAAATTTTAAACACTAATTTAGTTTTACGGAAATGTTTTATAATAAATTTCATATATAAAGTTTTACGGAAATATTTTATTATGAACTCCATATTAAACATTTTCCAAATATAAACTAATACAATACAAACTGCTACTATGTAAAGACAAATATCTAAACACAGTAGCAGTTTTATTTTATTTAAATTCATTCACGTTTCTTTTTTTCTTCTTTTTTACTATACTTAATTAACAGCATTTCTACTCCAATATTTTCATCCATAGCACCTCTTTTTATAAGTTGCTCTGTTTTTATACTTTCTGCTAAGCCATCCTTAAGTTCTCTCATCTGAAAATTTTTTGCCTGCTGTATACTTTTGCCGGCTATAAACGCCTGGACTCCCATTGCTTTTGCCACATCATTTTTACCCATACCCTGATTTGACAAATCCTTTGCCTGAAGCATAAGATTAAATTGTCTTGTAATCATATATAAAATACGCATTGGTGGTTCTTTGGCCGCTATGAGCTCATAGTATGAATCAAGAGTCTTTTTCTGATTTTTTGTAGAAATGGCATCAATCATGTCAAATATTTTAACAGACATCTGAGTTATGCACACTGCATCTATTGCCTCTTTATCAACTACATCTGATTTCATACAATAACAGATTAACTTTTCTATTTCAGTAGATAAGGTTTCCATATCCGTTCCTACTTTTTGAAGCAAATACATCATATTTGCTTTTGTTATGCGCTTTCCTGCATTTGCAAACAATCTGGCAGCCCACACACTCAAATCTCCCTCTGTCTGGCTTGTCATTTCACAAATATATCCATTTGTTTTTACTGCTTTATATAATTTACTTCTCTTATCTACATTACTTTCTACAAATAACATAATCGTGCTTTCAGGTATGGACTTAACATATTCTGCTAATTCATCTCCACCTGACTTAAACATTTCAGTATCTTCAAGCACAACTAATCTATATTCTGCCATAAATGGCATTGTTTCAGCTACATCGATAATTTCTTTTACATTCAGGCCTTTTCCTTCATAAAAATTAGAATTCATGGTATCTCCACCATTTATTGCCTGAATAAGTTGATTTTTATAATTTTTAACAAGATACTCTTCTTCACCGCATAGCAAATAAACTCTTTTAAACTTTCCTGTCTTTATATCTTCTGATAATGTTTTCATTTTTATTTCTTATATCCTTATTACTTAATTAAATGCACAAATAATTTTAGCACAGAAATTCATTCCATTCATCTGTTTTATTCTAATGTATCATATTTTTATTTTTTTACGGAAAAGATTTTCATTTTCTATAACATATTTATGCTTCACAAATAATTCTTCTAAATAGTCGATTCATTTTACTTTGGATTATCGTATTATTACTGATAATATTTAGCAAATCTCTTTTTAACATTCGATTTCATTTTGCACATAAAATCTATCACTCCATCCTAAAGTCAATCTCGCCAATAAAATCTGTTCGCAATATTTCTGTATTATGCATATTTAATCTATCTATGGTTTCTATATGAGGATGTCCATAGCTATTTCCTTCACCGCACGAAATAACGCTATATTTAGGTTCAATTTTACTTAGCATATTTTCTGATGAAGAAAATCTGGAACCATGATGCGGAACCTTTAATACTGTATATTTTTGTGCCAAATTTTTTTCAATATTATTTTCTACCTCACTGCTTATATCTCCTGTTAAAAGCATTGAAAAATTTTTATACTTTACATCAAGTACAGTGCTGTTATCATTTCTGTCATCCATTTGATTTTTAATATCTGGATTTATGCATTTAATTTTTAATGGCCCTGCCTCTATTGAATCACCATTTTTCAAATAAAGCACCTCTACACCCATTGCATGGGCTAATTTCTCCATCTCCACATATTCATCGTCTTTATTTAAAAGCTTTGGCAATACTATATTTCTGACCTTTATTCCTCCGTTGTCTGACTGTTCTAAAAGCTCTCTTACCCCACTTACATGGTCATTATCAAGATGGCTGATTATTGCATAATCAATCGCCCTTATTCCTTTGTATTTAATAAACGGAATTATTCTGTACTTCCCTACATTTTTAACATCACTGCTTCCTCCGTCAACAGTTATAAAAGCATCATGTGTCCGAATCGCAATTCCATCTCCCTGCCCCACATCAAGAAAATTAACTTCAAATCCCGTAAATATATGCACAAATAAACTTATCGTTATTATTATGAAACTTCCAAAAACAAATATAATTTTTTTAATGAAAATTTTTCTCTTTTTTGCTTTCTTACTCTTTTTGCTTTCGACAATTTGCCCTGTTTTTGGTATTATCTTTTTACTCTCCTTATCCTCACTTTTCTTTAGATATATTTTCATTCCTATGCACATGCCTGCAATCGTACAATAATAAATTATAACCACAAATATATTGGGTTTGCCACATATCATATTATAAAATGGAATATGCTCTACTATCGTGCATAACAAACCATACATCTTTATAATCAGACACGCCGGCAAAATAGTTATCTTTCCAATAATTACAAACAAATATGAAGAATATAGTCCCACAAATCCACTCGCTATAACGATTCCCATTAATGGAACAATAATTAAATTTAGTAGTACTGAATACATTGGTATCTGATAATAATTCCAGGCTATAATAGGGTTCATAACAATAGTGATGCACAAGCTAAATCCAAATGCGCTCCACATTTTTCCTTTTATATCCATAAATTTTTCTGTTATTTTCCATACAAAATTCGCTCCTATTATTGCCGCAAATGACATTTGAAATCCACTGTTTATTATTACCATCGGATTACTGCATACAATAAGTAAAAATGCTAACGCTATCGCATTTATCCTATCATTTTTTCGTCCCAAAACTTCGCCGGCAATATTCATTATAAACATAATTGTTGCCCTTACTGTCGCCACCCCGAATCCGGTCATCATTGAAAATAACAAGATAATTGAAATTGAAAAAAACGCTGCCGGTATAAATTTAAGTTTCTTTCTAATTAATGAATACACAAACAAGCCGATTAATGAAATGTGTAACCCGGAAATTGCCAAAATATGTGAAATTCCATTCATTTGATATAGTGACTTAATATCGTCATTAATATCATTCTTATTACCAAGCAAAATTCCCTGTATAATCCCTCCGTTTTCCAGGTTACATATCTTAAAAACACCTACGTTATTATCATTGCAAATCTTTTTAAGTTGCCTTGTATAACTTTTCTTCAAATCATATAATCTCTGTTTTATAAGGTTTGTCTCATTAGAAGTTATCTCTACACTGCAATTTGCTATTTCTCCATACATTCCAAGAGACTGATAGTATTTGTCTGAATCAAAATTTCCTTTGTTTCGTGCTTTGTCAAATCTATTAATTATGCCTTTGCATTTAACATTGTTGCCGATAGATACAGATAACTCTTCTTTCGTTTCAAAAATCAAATTTACATCCTTTATTTTTTTCAAATTTCTTTTATTATTTTCTGCTAAATTCTCTATCGTTGTTTTTATTTTGTATCTAAATCCATATTTTGTGTCTGTTATCTGTAAAATTTCTCCATTAACAACGATTGTTTGTCCATTCATCTCATCTATTGATTTCTTTTTAGAAAGTTCTCCCTCAGTAATCAAATATCCAACAACCATAAAGCATAAGCTTAATGTCATTAACATTACTTTTTCAATCTTTTGCTCCCTGTTTTTAAATAGTAGTAAAATAAATGAAAGCAAAACAAGCAGCACTGTTACAAATAACAATGCTGCCTGTGCATATATAGCTATCACCTCTCCAAGTACAAAAGCCAATGTTATTGTTAATATTGGTCTTTTAATAGCTATTCTCCTTCTTTTGTTTCATTTTCAATATAATCTAAGTTTCTAATGAAAGCGTTGTCTAACTTCACTCCTTTAAAACTTACATTTGTATTTCCATTTACCATTATCTGAACTTTGTGAACATAGTTAAGTTCTGATAAAGAATTTACTATAGAATATATTGCAAGTTCAGGAGAACCAACTATCTGTTCTGTCAGAAAATTTGAATCGAAATTTACATAACAGATATTATCAGTAGTCATAACGCTGATTAACTTTACATCTTTTGGAAAAATTCTATTGTATCCCTTTTCATCCGGACCTTCTATTAGTCTCTTTACAATAAATTCTTCTTTAGATTCTTCTCCTGTATAATTTTCCATAACATCACATTCTTTTAAATTAGAACTATCTTCATTTCCGTAATAGAGAATAAATCTTGTTGAAAATACAATGTTATTATCACTACCATAATTATCCACAAAATCAGTGGCCTGCATATTTCCTATAATAGTTCCATCTCTTCTTGTCAACGCACTGTCATTAACGGTAAATGCGACATAATCTACAGACTCAATCTGAGTTAAAGTAAGGACTACTGCTGCTCTTATTAACACTTCTTCATCCTTGCTGATTTCAAGATATTCCTCACTAAAATCCAATGTTAAAATTCCATCCAAAAGATTGTAACTGTTTACAATTACTTTTTTCGGAATGGCTTTACCTGTTAACTTCTTTATCATTTCATCTACCTGTTCTAAAGTATCTGAACTCTTTGTTTTATATTGTTCATTTTCAAGTTTATCTTTATCCCGGCTAACATAAAAAATATAATTCCCATCATATTTTTTTGTGTTGCTATTTTTTGCTTTTCCACAGCCTACCGCTGTAACCATAAGTACACACACAAGAATGCTGCATATTATTTTCTTATATCTGTTCATTTTATTAAACACCACGTTTCAATCTTTATTGTTCAATATACTTTAATGGAATACGAACTGTAAATGTAGTTCCTTCTCCCTCTTTACTATGAACTTTAACTGTACCTTTATGAAGTAATATAATATTTTTAGTTATTGACAAACCAAGTCCTGTGCCACCTGTTTCTCTTGCTCTTGCCTTATCAACTCTGAAAAATCTTTCAAAAATATGCTCCTGCTGGTCATCTTCAATTCCAATTCCTGAGTCTGCAACTTTGAGATAGAAATACTGATGATCTGCATTTAGCGATACTCTTACCCATCCGTCAGTCACATTATATTTAATGGCATTTTCAACTAAATTAGTTACAACCATGTTAAATTTGACTTCATCTACATCTGCCATTACAGGTCTGAAACTTTCAAGCACAACTTCAATATTTTTTACTTCTGCTATAGGTCTTAATCTCTTTAAAGTACTTTCAACAAGTTCATTAATATTTACTGTTGAAATATTAATTTTATCATTTCCGCTGTCCATTCTTACCAGATTAAGCAAATCTGTTATTATATCATTTTCACGGTCAATTTCTTTTGCTATATCCGTTAAAAATTCCTGATACAATTCTTCCGGCACATTTTCCTGACCTACTAAAGAATCCGCAAGAACCTTCATTGAAGTTATTGGCGTCTTTAATTCATGGGATACATTTGAAACAAATTGCTGTCTTGACTCATCCTGCTTAGCAATTATTTCAACCATCTGGTTAAATTCCCTGATTATGTTTTTAACTTCCGTCTCACCTTTTTCTTCAATATTCGCCTTCAAATTTCCGGTTGAAATTCGTTCAATAGACTCTTCTATACTCTTAATAGGCTTAACTAATATTCTTGAACAAATCCATGACATTATCAATGCAAATACTCCCAAGAGTAAATCAATAACAACTATGTAGTTAAGTATTGTGTAATAAAATTCCTTAAATGCTGTTGTTGAATATCTTGTATACATTGCTCCAAGTATTTTAGTCTGACTGTTACCATTTACATCTGTAACAGTAGACATTATGGGCAGTACATATTCAACATATTCCTGCTCCTCATAATAATTATATACTTCATCACCTGTCATTGCCTTTATAACACTTGAAGAAATATTTGTTTTTCCTTCGTCTGAATTATATGTGTCCTTTATTATAATATAGTCACTATTTATAACTTCAACTCTTCCTTCAAATCCTGTAGCAAGTTGTGACATTTCTGCCTCAGCAATTTCAGAATCCTGGTTGTCCATATAATTTTCGCTTAATATACAGTTTCTAAGTATATAATTTTGTGCTTTAAATTTTTCAAATCTTTGTTTTGAATAGTTATTGACCGCCATCTTTCCAATTAAAAAATTCGAGCCAATAACCGGTATTATAATCGCAATAAATGTTATTACAAATACTTTAAATCTCATACTTGTAATAACATTTATAAATTTATCTACTATCTTCTTCATTTATTTAACCCTGGAAAAAGTATCCCATTCCCCATTTTGTATGTACGTACTGTGGCTGGGCAGGATTTTTTTCTATTTTTTCTCTTAATCTTCTAACATGAACATCCACTGTTCTTGCATCTCCCGGGAAATGAGTTCCCCATACCAATCTTAACAATTCATCTCTGCTGTAAACTTTTCCAACATTTGTCGCTAAAAGTCCTAACAAATCAAATTCTTTTGACGTTACATTTATTTCTTTTCCTTCGATAAATAATCTCTTATCTTCTAAATCAAGCTTCATATCACCACTTACAATAACCTTTGGCTTTTCCACAGCCTTAGGTGACTTCTTCGTATTTCTGCGGTTTATTGCTTTGATTCTGGCCTTAACTTCTAAAATATTAAAAGGTTTTGTGATATAATCATCTGCACCGTATTCAAGTCCTAATATTTTGTCCATATCATCGCCTTTAGCCGTAAGCATAATTATTGGAACATCTGAAAATTCACGCACCTGTTGGCACACTTCATACCCGTCAAATACCGGAAGCATTAAATCAAGTAAAACCATATCATATATATTCTCTCTGATTTTCTCTATAGCTTCTCCACCATCATATGCACAATCAACATCCATTCCGTCCTGTTCAAGACTAAATTTGATTCCTTTAACAATTAATTTCTCATCATCTACCACTAAAACCTTCATTTATACCTCTTCTTCTAATTTACAGTTATATCATTTTGTATATTTTCAAAAGTAGAATCTCCAATTCCTGACACATTCTTTATGTCTTCTATTGTCTGAAACTTTCCATTCTTCTCCCTGTATTCTATTATAGCCTTAGCCCTTGTTTCACCTACTCCTGAAAGACTCTGTAGTTCTTCAGGTGTCGCTGTATTAATATTTATCAAAGCATTATCACTATCTGTATTCTGCACAATATCAGTGTCCTGCTCCTGACTTTTCTTATATTCTTTCTTAGACAATATATGAATCTGTTGTCCATCATATACTGTCTCTGCAAGATTTAAATATTCTTTCTGGGCATTTTTTGTCATGCCCCCTGCTAACTCTATTGCCTGATATAATCTTGCTTCATTTTCTAATTTATAAACACCCGGGCTTTCAACTTCTCCACTTAAATATACATAAATATGATTTTTATTTTCTGTATATTCATAACTCTCTTCAATTGTTTCTTCGTTAATCATTATTTCCTTAGAATCATCGCATCCCGTTAAAATAATACCTGCACATATCATCAACACTACAATGCTTACATTCTTTGTAAAATAACTTAATTTATTTAATATTCTGTACATTTTTCCTCCTTTTTACGGAGTTTCCCTTAAACGTACACAATAATAATACCTAATAAAATTTCAAATCGCAATATCCAAATACCTGATTTTATTGATTTTATTTAATATTAATCTACTTTATATGCTCACTTTATTTTTTAAATATAAATATACCCACAACGGCTAAAACAACTCCCACTAATTTACTCCATTCAAAAGGTACCTTTTCCACTCCAAATATTCCAAAAACTTCTATCAGATATGCAACAACAATCTGGGAAATAACAATTATCAGTACAGCCTGCGCCGGGCCAAGATTATCCATACTTTTAATTACTGTCCATGTAATTACTGCCCCTATAGTTCCACCAAGAAGCATGTATTTATGTTCTACATTAAATATTGCAGTCATACTTTCCCTGCCTGTTACAAACCATGCAATTATGCAGACAATTAAAGCTGTAAACTGTACCCAGCTGTTTGCGACCCACATACTTGAACTTTCCGTTACTTTCGTATTAAAAACTCCCTGAATACTCATTAGAGCTCCTGAAATTAATGCAATAATAAAACCCCACATAATACTTTCCTCCCTCTTGAAGTATTATGTGAGGTTTTGAAATTTTTATACTAATGACTTTCTTAATATTTCAATCATTTCATCAACATTTTCTTTTGTAATCGTAAGCGGTGGCACCATTCTTAGTACATCGCTTCCGGCTGAAATTACTAATAAACCATTTTCAATAGCCTTATTAACTGTCTCTCCTACAGGTGTTGTAAGGACAAGTCCCTGCATAAATCCTTTTCCTCTTCTTGCAGTTACATTGTCAAAATCTTTAACTATTTCATCCAATTTTTCTTCCAAATATGGAGCAACTTTATTTACATTTTCTACGATTTTTTCTTCTTTAAATAAATCAAATACCGTAGAAACTGCTGCAGTAGCTAATGGATTTCCACCATATGTAGTTCCGTGATCTCCCGGTACTAATGAATTACATGTTTTTTCTCCTGCAACAAATGCTCCAACAGGAACACCACAACCTAATGCTTTTGCTACTGTAACGATATCCGGTTTAATTCCATAATGTTCATAAGCAAACATTTTACCTGTTCGTCCCATTCCACACTGAATTTCATCACAAATCATTATTATATCATTTTCATCACAAAGCTTTCTTATTCCTTTGATAAATTCTTCATCTGCAGGATATATTCCGCCTTCGCCCTGAAGTGTTTCTAAAACAATCGCGCATGTTTTATCAGTTATTAATGACTCAACACTTTCAAGATTGTTGTACTCAGCAAATTTTATTCCATCAATCATAGGTCCAAATGGTTCCTGATAATGTGCATTTCCTGTAACTGCCAACGCTCCTAATGTTCTTCCGTGAAAAGAATGGTTCATAGCTATAATTTCATGATTTGCATGACCGTCCCTATCATACGCATATCTTTTAGCCATTTTTATAGCACCTTCAATTGCCTCTGTTCCGCTATTTGTGAAAAACACTTTTTTAAGACCTGTTGCCTCAACAACTTTTTGTGCTGCTTCAATTGCCGGTACATTGTAATATAAATTAGAAGTGTGTATTACCTTGTCAATCTGCGCTTTCAATGCATCATTATATTTTTTATTATTATATCCTAATGCAAATACAGCAATTCCTGCTGCAAAGTCCAAATATTTCTTTCCATTTACATCATACAAATATACTCCGTCGCCTTTTTCTATTACAATTTTAAATCTGTTGTATGTATGTACTAAAAATTGCTCTGCTTTATCCATATATTCCTGAGCTGTCATTTCATTTCTCCTTGTATAAATATATTGCCACATCCTTTGATTGTTGGCTAATTATAGGAAATATTTATAGAAAAACTCTCTTCATTTTGTTTTCTATTCATTCCCAAATTTTTCCTGGTCATCTGCTAAAATAGCTGTTCCGATACCTTTATTTGTAAATATTTCAAGTAATAAGCAGTGTGGAATTCTTCCATCTAAAATATGTACTCGTGAAACGCCATTGTTAATAGCATTTATACAGTTATTAATCTTAGGAAGCATTCCTCCCTGAATAGTTCCATCCGCAATCAAATTTTTTGCTTCAGATACTGTCATTTCAGAAATAACTGTATTTGGATCATCCTTATCCATATAAACACCTTCTGTATCTGTAAGGAATGCCAATTTTTCTGCATTTACTGCTTCTGCGATTGCACTTGCAGCATCATCAGCATTAATATTATATCCGTGGAAATCTTCATCCAATCCTATCGGACATACAATAGGAAGGAAATCCTTTTCTATCAAATCTAAAAGGATATCCGGATTTACCTTTGTTACTTCTCCTACATATCCAATATCTTCACCCTGTGAATATTTCTTTTTAACATTAAGCATGCCACCGTCTTTACCACTTATTCCGATTGCTTTTACGCCAAGCTGTTCCACAATCTGAACAAGTTGTTTATTTACTTTATTAAGGACCATTTCCGCAACTTCTAATGTATCTTCATCTGTTACTCTTAATCCGTTTATGAATTTTGGCTCCATTCCAAGCTTATTAACAAAACCGCTTATTGCTTTACCTCCACCATGAACGATGATTGGCTTAAATCCTACTAATTTCAAAAGAGTAATATCCTGTATTACACTCTGCATAAAGTTTTCATCAAGCATAGCACTTCCGCCGTATTTAATAACAATAATTTTTCTGCTAAATCTCTGAATATAAGGTAACGCTTCAATTAATACATTTCCTTTTTCAATCCATTTTTCCATCTCAAGTTCTTTTGATCCCTTCATAATCATGGCCTGCCTATCCTTCTTTCTCTATTCCTTTTTTTATTATTAATTGCTTTTTTAACTTCTGTAATCTGCATTAATTGATACATATTCATGAGTCAAATCACATCCCCATGCTGTTGCTTCACAATCTCCCATTTTCACATCAGCAATTGTTGTAACTTCAGGCTCTGACAAAATCTTTGTAGCCATCTTTTCACTGTAATCTGTTGCTCTACCATTTTCAACTATTTTTAATTTTCCAACTTTGCTTTCAAAATAAATATCTACACTATCAGGATTAAATTTAGCTGTTGAATATCCCATTGCACATAAGATTCTTCCCCAGTTTGCATCATGTCCGTAAATTGCTGCTTTTACAAGACTTGATGTAACTACAGATTTCGCTAATGTAACTGCCTGTTCTTTTGATTCGCAGTTAATCATTTTTACTTCTAAAAGAGCTGTTGCCCCTTCACCGTCTCCTGCAATCTTCTTTGATAAAGTTACTGTTACTTCATGTAATGCTTCTACAAATTTATAATAGTCTTTGTTCTTTTCAGTAATCTTTTTATTTTCTGCTAATCCATTTGCAAGTAATAATACTGTATCATTTGTGGATGTATCTCCATCTACAGAAATCATATTAAATGTATCTTTTATATCATTACTTAATGCTTCATATAATAAATCTTTTGAAATGTTAACATCGGTTGTAATAAATCCTAACATTGTACACATATTTGGATGAATCATTCCTGATCCTTTACACATACCACCAATTGTAACCTTCTTGCCACCTATCATTAATTCAACTGCTACTTCTTTTGGTACTGTATCTGTTGTCATTATTGCTTCCGCTGCCAAATGTCCACCTTCTAAACTTGCATCTAATGTAGGTACGAGCATTCCTATTCCGTTTACAATTTTATCCATAGGAAGCTGAGCTCCTATTACACCTGTAGATGCAACTAATACGCTTTCCTTGTTAATCCCAAGCATTGCTGCTGTTTCCTGTGCCATTTCTTCACAGTATTTCATGCCTTCTTCACCTGTGCATGCGTTAGCTACTCCGCTGTTACATACAACTGCCTGTGAAAATTCGTTTTCATATATCATTTTCTGATCCCATTTTACGGGAGCTGCTTTTACCTGATTTGTTGTAAATGTTCCTGCTGCTGTACAAGGTACAACACTGTATATCATTGCCATGTCTTTTTTATCTTTTTTTATTCCTGCGTTTAAGCCCATTGCTGAAAAGCCCTGTGGTGCTGTTACGCCGCCTTTTATTTTCTTCATTATATTTCCTCCAATTAACAAGCTGGCTTGCCCTTTTGATTATCCATATTCAGCTCGATTTCAGTTGCTTTGCAACTTTCATCTCGCTGTGTTTACATTTGTGATTCCCCGGCTTTCGCCATTCTTTTCACATCGTCTCTTCGTTCCGATGTGCAACACGGC
>NZ_FR878172.1:13985-63117 GCF_000434315.1 Eubacterium sp. CAG:156
GTTTGCAAGCTAGCTTGCCCAATATGTTTTGTATGGTTAGTAGAATGGCGATAAGTTGTACTTATGGGAACATTGGTACTTGTTGTAAGCCTTCGTTTTCAGGTAATCCAAATATTATATTCATGTTTTGGACTGCCTGGCCTGCTGCTCCTTTTATGAGGTTGTCAAGGGCTCCCATCATTATGATTCGTCCTGTTCTTTCATCTATTTTGAAGCTTACATCTACATAATTGCTTCCTTCTACCCATCTTGTTTCAGGTGGTGTTTCGTTTTCTAATACTCTTATAAACTGTTCTTTTTTATAATATTTATCGTAAACTGCTTTTACTTCTTCATATGTAACTTCTTTTTTGAGATTTGCGTATGCAGTTACTAATATTCCTCTCTGCATTGGTACTAAGTGTGGTGTGAAGTTTATAAGCACTTCTTCGCCTGCAGCATATCCTAACTGCTCTTCTATTTCAGGTGTGTGTCTGTGTGTTCCTACACCATAAGCTTTTATGTTTTCATTTACTTCGCAAAATAAGTTTGGAACTTTTGCTCCTCTTCCTGCTCCTGACGTTCCTGATTTAGCATCTATAATAATTGATTTTGGATCAATTAATCCTTCTTTTACCATAGGATATATTGACAAAATGCTACATGTAGTGTAACATCCCGGATTTGCAATCAATCTTGCTCCCTTTGTCTTTTCCCTATTTATTTCACATAATCCATAAACAGCTTCATCTATAAATTCAGGACTTTTGTGTTCTATCTTGTACCATTTTTCATAAGTAGCAACATCCTTAATTCGGAAGTCTGCACTTAAATCTATAATCTTTACCTTATTTAATATTTCTTCATTAACTAATGATGAACATAATCCCTGTGGTGTTGCTGTAAATATTACATCTACTTTATCTGCCAACTCTTCTATATTGTCATCCAGACATTTTTCATCAACTATCTCAAACATATTCGCAAATACGTCTGCATATTTCTTATCTATATAGCTTCTTGAGCCATACCATACAACCTCTGCATCTTTATGCTGCTGAAGCAATCTTACTATTTCTACTCCCGCATATCCTGTAGCACCTATGATTCCTACTTTTATCATAACAGCCTCCTCTATTTATTCGGTAAAAAACTAACTAAATTCTATAATTACCTATTTAATTGCCGTAACTTTTATTTTAATCCTTTCCTTTATATATGTCAAAGATTGGTTACTGTAATCCTATCTTTTCTTATTAAAGATATAAATTTATTAATTTCTCTTTCTTTTGTCCGTGGTTCAGTATACATCTTTTATGTATATTATGCAATATATTCTTTAAATTTTGCATAAGACAGCTCATTTTTAATTTTATCTTGCATTTTATACATCATTGTTGTATAGTATCAGATAGTAAAAATATTAATGGAGGAATCACATGAAAGAGAAAGTTGTTTTAGCATACTCAGGTGGACTTGATACTACTGCTATCATCCCTTGGTTAAAAGAAAATTATAATTATGATGTAGTTTGCTGTTGTGTAGACTGTGGACAGGGTGAAGAATTAGATGGTCTTGAAGAAAGAGCCAAATATTCAGGTGCTACTAAATTATATATAGAAGACATTACAGATGAATTTTGCGATGACTATATTGTTCCTTGCGTTCAGGCTGACGCCGTATATGAAAACAAGTACTTATTAGGTACTTCAATGGCTCGTCCGGGCATTGCAAAGAGATTAGTTGAAATTGCAAGAAAAGAAGGTGCTGTTGCTATTTGCCACGGTGCTACAGGTAAAGGTAATGACCAGATTCGTTTCGAGCTTAGTATCAAAGCTTTAGCTCCTGACATTAAGATTATTGCTCCTTGGAGAGATGATAAGTGGAAAATGGATTCTCGTGAAGCTGAAATTGAATATTGTAAAGCTCATGGAATTGACCTTCCATTTGGTACAGATCAAAGTTACAGCCGTGACAGAAACTTATGGCACATCAGCCATGAAGGCTTAGAATTAGAAGATCCTGCAAATGAGCCAAACTATGAACATCTTTTAGTTTTAGGTGTTTCTCCTGAAAAGGCACCTGATGAACCTGAATATGTTACAATGACATTTGAAAAGGGTGTTCCTACTTCAGTTAACGGAAAGCAGATGAAAGTTTCTGACATCATTCGTGAATTAAACCGTCTTGGTGGAAAGCACGGAATTGGAATTATCGATATCGTTGAAAATCGTGTAGTTGGTATGAAATCACGTGGTGTTTATGAAACTCCAGGTGGAACAATTCTTATGGAAGCTCACAGACAGCTTGAAGAATTAGTTCTTGACCGTGCTACAATGGAAACAAAGAAAGATATGGGCAACAAGTTAGCTCAGATTGTATACGAAGGAAAATGGTTTACTCCTCTTCGTGAAGCAGTTCAGGCATTTGTTGAATCAACTCAGGAATATGTTACAGGTGAAGTTAAATTCAAACTTTACAAAGGAAACATTATTAAAGCCGGAACAACTTCTCCATATTCATTATATAATGAAAGTCTTGCATCATTTACAACAGGTGATTTATATGACCATCATGACGCTGACGGATTTATTACTTTATTTGGCTTACCATTAAAAGTAAGAGCTATGAAAATGCAGGAATTAGAAAAAAATAACAATAAATAATTAATTAAAATTTAAAAGCCTGACAATAGATTGATTGTCAGGCTTTTTGTCTTTCCTTTTTTTACATTTTATAGTAAAATGGTCTTTGTGTTTAACTATTATTATTGTTAGTTATTACGGTGATTTTATTACTTTTTACCAATCACCCGATTTTACAGATAAAAGATAATAAAAAGGATAATAAATTATGAAAGTAAAAGATTCAATTATTGTTATCCGCAAGGCTATTTTGTGCCATATAAAAAATCCCGAAATAAGGCAGTTTCTATATGGTCTTTTAAGTTATGAAATGATATCATACGTCTTTTTTGGCGTATTTACAGCTATTATAGATTATTGTGTTTATGCATTTTTGTCTGTTCTTGGAATAAACGTTATGTTTTCAAATGCATTGTCATGGTTGTGTGCCGTGATATTTTCATTCTCGACTAACAGACGATGGGTTTTTAAAATGGGTTTTGATAATATTAAGGATGTTTTACATTCCTTTAATAAATTTGTGTGTGCAAGATTTGCCACCCTTATCATGACTGAAGTAATGTTATTAATAGCACAGTTTGCGGCTTTCAATATATATCGTACTAAGATATTTGCCATGGTTTTAACGGTAATTATCAATTACATAATAAGTAAATTATTTATTTTTAAGTAAAGCGGACTTATATTTATATCGGTTCGTGTTTACATTAATATATAATGAATTGAGGATGTTTAAGGAGAATAAAAATGAACAAGAAAAATTTTTCAATCTCAAAATGGTTCGATGAAAACAAGTTATATTTGCTTGCTTTTATTTTGCCTGTAATTTCAATGTTATTTGTTTACTACTTTAAGGATGTCTATCCTTTTGGAGACCAAATGTACCTTCGTAGTGACTGTTATCATCAGTATGCACCTTACTTAGATATTTTAAAAGAAAAATTATCTTCCGGTGGCAGCCTTCTTTATACCTGGGAAATTGGTGGTGGTATGAACTTTGTAGCTCTTGCGGCTTACTATCTTGCAAGTCCGTTCAATCTCTTAGTTTTATTTTTACCGGGAACAATTTCAGATGCAGTAAGTTTCTTTATTATTGCTAAAATGGGACTTGCCGGTTTTTCAGCTGCATACTATCTTTCAAAAAGATTTGGTAATAAAGACTTAAGCGTTGTGATATTTAGTATGCTTTATGCTTTATCAGCATATTTTGCAGCTTTTAGTTGGAACATTATGTGGCTTGACTGTATGTTCCTTCTTCCATTTATTATGCTTGGACTTGAAAGACTTGTTAATGAAGGAAAATGTAAAATGTACTGCATTTCTCTTGCTTTAACAATTTTTTCTAATTACTATATAGCAATTATGTTATGTATTTACAGTGTTTTATACTTCATTTACTTATCATTAGTTCGTAATTTTGATGAAGAAATAAATAAAGTTAAATCTCACCTTATTGCAATTAAAGATTTTGCTTTATATTCATTATTAGCAGGTGGACTTGCAGCATGCGTTGTTCTTCCTGAATATTTTAACCTTTTAACAACAAAATCTGCTGACTCAAGTTTTCCTGAAAAACTTGAAGAATATTTTTCAGTATTATATATGTTATTCAGATCGTTATTTGCAATTCCGGTTGCAGATTTAAAGTATCCACATGACCCTAATATCTACTGTTCTATCATAGTATTTATTTTGGTTCCATTATTTGTAATCTGCAAAAAAATTAATATCAAAGAGCGAATTGGCAAAACAGCTTTAGCTTTAATTTTCCTTTTAAGCTTTAGTTTTAATATTCCAAACTACATATGGCATGGATTCCATTTTCCAAACAGCCTTCCATGTAGAGAATCATTTATTTACATTTTTCTTATTGTAACTATGGCATATGAAGCATTTTTACATATAAGAGAAATAAATGGAAAACATTTAGCCGCTACTTTTGCAGGCTCTGCTTTATTAATTCTTGTATTAGAAGAATTGTTCAAGAATGCTGACTTTTTCAGTGATTTAGTAATAACAACAGACATTACAAAAATAATTTACACAAGTTTATTATTCCTTGTTATTTACGTTGTACTTATTGCATTGTATAAATATCATGAGAACAAATCATTTATAATTTCCTATTTAATTGGATCTATTATTTTCATAGAATTGATACTTAATTTTACTATTACAGGTATTCCAAGTACTTCTAACAGGGATGCTTATGTTGAAAGTAACGAAGCCTTCAAGCAGTTAAATGAAGCTGCAAAGAAAGATGCTGACGCTGATGGAGTTAAGTTCTATAGAAGTGAACAGTTATCACATAGAACACGTAATGATGGAGCATTGTTCAAATACAATAGTATTTCTACTTTCTCATCTGTATCATCCGCAGCTATTCAGGATTACTTTACTTCTATCGGATTACAGACATCATTTAACGCTTATTCATCATATGGAATTACTCCACTTACAGCAGCTTTATTCTCATTAAGATATGAATACTCTACCGGTGATACTTCTTTCCCTTCAGAAAGTTCACTTTTATCATCAGCAAGTTATATGGCTGATGGAAATAATCAGACAACACTTAATATTTATAAATATGAAAAGAGTCTTCCTCTTGGATTTGTAATTAACTCAAGTACAATGTCTGAATGGGATTTATCAGGTAGTGACCCATTTACAATTCAAAACAGTTTTGTAACTACAGCTATTAGCGGTGGCAGTACAATATTCCATAAAATTCAGTCAGACAGTACAGCTTCATTTACTGCAGAATTTGCTCCAAGCGACGGAACAGATAATAATATTCCAACTGTCACACCGTCAAGTTTGGATGTATATTTCTACTGTCCTACACCTGCTGAAACTTTAAATGCCAATATTACTACACCTGATGGTGTTACAACATCACAATCTTTCTCATCAACTCAGCAGAATTATATCTGCCATATCGGTACCGTTGAGAAAGGAAGCACAATTACAATTACAGCCGGAGATGGTTCTGCAATTTCCGAATGCTATGGTTATGCTTTTGACAGTGATGCATGGGCTGTTGATTATGAATTATTAAATTCTCAGCCATACACTATCGAATCATTTAAAGATACTAAAATTGAAGGTTCTGTAACTGCTGCATCAAGCGGATTACTTTACACTTCAATCCCATATGACAAAGGTTGGTCAGTATATGTTGACGGGAACAAAGTAAAACCTATTGCTATATGTTCCGGCTCATTAATGGGTGTTTATGTATCACAGGGAACACACTCCGTTACATTTAAATATACACCTAGTGGATTTGTTTACGGAATACTTATTTCACTTGTATCATTGTTAATTCTTTTAGCTCTTATATTTAAGAAAAAATTAATTGCATTAATAAAGAAAGAATCTATAAACGGCAATGGCAGCAAGAGCAAAAAAGATAATGCCAAAAGTAATAATTCTAAAATTAAAAATGAAAGTATAAATACAAATAGTAATAAAAATAAACAGAAAGAAATAACTTCTGAAAACAATGCTACAGATAATAATCCTAAAGCTTCTGAGCATTAATCAAATAAAAGATTTATGAATTAGAATTAATAATAAGCATAGATATGAATATATACTAATACGAATATATATCAATGTATTATATTTCATTCATAACAATATAAAAAAAGAACTGAAAATGATATTTTGTCTGCTTGACATTAACGTATCATTTTCAGTTCTTTTTTTTTATTATTAAATTAAATATATGTTGGGTCAAAAACCCCAGTTTGGATACTTACGGATTTTTTGTGTCATGTACACTCACAATCCCAATCTTAAATAATTCAAATTATATTATTCAGCTGCAATAGTATCAAACACATCCATTATATTTGTGCTAACCATATTTTCTCCATCAGGAAGTGCTATATCATCCCATGCAGATGTATTAAAATCACTCTTTACGTCGCTAATATAATTGTCATATACCTTACTAAATGCAGAATTCTTAGTACTTTCAATAATTGCACTCTTATTCTGTGCTGTCTCATCTTTTAAATAACTGTTTTCACAATATACCAGATATAATCCGTCATCCTGAGTAATTATTGAACTCATTTCTTCATTTGCTAAATCAAATGCGGCAATTTCATAATCCTGTGTTGCCTCATTTTTCTTTATTGTTTTTGTTACTAATTCATCATCACTATACTGCTTTGCTTCTTTTGCAAATGTCTGATATCCACCATTAACAAGACTTATTACTTCCTCTAACTGTTTAGTTGCTTTATTTGTTTTCGTCTTTGTAGTATCGATATGAATATACTGAACTTTAATTACTCTGGCTTCTTCATCGCTTATCTCTTCTCCTACATTAGCTGTCAATGTATTATAAGCTTTCTTTGCCTTGTAATAATTTGTAAATAATGTTTCAACTGTCTCTTCTGTTGCCGTTGTATAATCCTTTTCTTCATCTGTAAGACTATTATAATACTCTTTTGCTGCTGCAGCTATTGAAGTCTTTTCTGCATCATCTATTGTTACATTATTCTTATCAGCTAAAGCTGCCATTGTGTATGTGATTGATATATCATTCTTTACTTCGTCTTTTACAAAATCACCAAGTGTAGTCTTCTCAAGTTTCTGGCTCCAGTCAACAATTCCTCCAAAGTCATTTTTGTATTTATTTGCACTGTTAAGTATTATTAATTTTGCTTCCGACACCGAGCATATTAATTTGTCTACTACAAATGCCTCATCACTTTTAAGTCCAAACAAATCTCCGACTACAGGAGTATCGCTTTTTAAACCACATCCACTAAGAACTGTTGTTGCCATTACCATACTAATGCCTAAGGCAATAACTTTTTTCTTTATCATAACTGATACCCTACCTTTCAATTACATTCTCAAAATATCTTCTAATATAGAGTCAACATCAGGAGTTATATGCTTTGCACACTTTCTTATATCTGAAGGAGAATGTTGCATTGCATAACTATAATAAGAACGTTCAAACATTTCAACATCATTATAATTATCTCCAAATGTTACTGTATCTTCTGAAGTAACTTCGAATATATGCTGTACAACTGCAAGTGCATTTCCCTTATTCACATATTCATCAGTTAAATCTACCCAATTATTGCCTGATATGGCGATTTTTATTTTATCACCCCATCTGTCAACTATTGATTCATAAAATTCCTCTGTAAGTCCATATTTTGCATATATGGAGATTTTTGTAATAGGTTCTTTAACTTCCTTAAAGTCCTTTACATTTTCTGTGGAAAATCCATGCTCTGCAAGATATCTTGTAAAATCAGTATCATATGTGCTTACATAAGATCCTGTTTCTCCTGCTAAAAGAACTCTGCAGTCTCTTTTCTTCTGCATTTCATTCATTATTGTTACGCTAAGCATTTTATCTATAGGTGTCTTACATAAGACTTTCCCCTGATACATAACAACTCCACCATTATTAGTGATATAAATAATGTCATTTTTTATCTTTCCAAAAAGGGGTCTGATAGCATCATAGTCTCTCCCTGATGCTACCGCAAACAAAACTCCTTTTTCCTTTAATTCACCCAAAAGAGACAATGTTTTCTCACTTATTCTTGTCTCTCCCGGTTTTATTAATGTTCCATCTACATCGCTTACAACTAACTTTATCATTGTTTTCTCTTTCAATTCCTTTTATTTTATTACTACATATTACTGCTATTTGCTCAAAGATACAACCTTAGAATATTTTCCATATACTTTTTTCCCATAAACTACCTTGTAACTTCTTACTTTGTAATAATATGTATAGCCGGAAACTGCTTTATCATCAGTAAATTTTACAACAGTATTTTTCTTTGTTGTTCTTACTCTTCTATATTTTAACTGGATGTTTGACTTTTTGTATACCTGATATCCTGTAACCCATTTATCTCTCTTCCATCTTACTACAGCACTATTTCCCTGCAACGCCATTGCGGATACAGATTTTACCCTCTTTGGAACTACTTTTGCAGATGCTGCTGCTGAGAATGATGATTTATGTGTTTTTCCACCACTAACAGTATAAGTTCTTATTTTGTAGCTATATGTGTTTCCTGTAACAAGTTTTTTATCTTTATATGATGTTACGGAAGCCGGCACTTTAGCAATCTGTTTATATTTACCTGCACTATTTCTTCTGTAAATAATATATCCACTTACATTCGTTGCCGCATTCCATGTCAGTTTAATTGTGTTCTGATTATATGAAGCAACTGACTTAAAGCCAATCCGACCTGAAATAACAGTTATCAATGCCGTTGCTGTCTTTTTACCATTGTTAGTGGTAACTGTAATTGTTGCTGTTCCCGGAGCTACTGCTGTTACCACTCCCTTTTTAACTTTAGCTACAGCCGTGTTATCTGATTTCCATTTTACATTTTTATTAGTAGCATCCTCAGGAATCACCGTTGCTTTTAAAGTATATGTTTTTCCCACTCTTAAAGTCTTCTTTGTTTTGTTAAGTTTTACTCCTGTTACCGGACGTATAACTTTAATTTCACAAGTACCTACAGCTCCACCTATAGCTGTTGCAGTCGCAGATATTGTGGCTTTTCCTACTCCAACACCTTTTACTTTTCCTGTTTTTGAAACTTTAGCTACTAACGTGTTACTTGAAGTCCATGTTACTGTCTTATCCGGTGCATCAGCAGGATATACTGTTGCATTTAATTTTACTTTCTTGCCTATACCAATTGTTGCCTTTGTCTTATCTAATACACATCCTTTTGTGAATACTTGTATTGTATATGTTGCAAAATTACCACTTACTGCAAATGCTCTTATTGTAGTTGTTCCATCACCTACAGCGGTAATATTTCCTGCATCATCAACTGTTGCTACAGCAGGATTGTCTGAACGGTAAATTACTTTTTCATTAGGATTTGATGTAGTTGCCTTAACACTTACTGTTGTACCTGTAATCAAATTATTTTCAACTTCAGGTGTAACATATTCTGTTGAAACATATCCTGTATAAGAAACTCCGTTTTTTACTACATCAACTTTGGTCCAATATGGATTACTTAACCAGCTTACTGAATAATTTCTGTCTGTAAGCACGTTTTCTTTTATTGTAACGACATCATCTTTACTTAATTTAGTTAATGAACTATATCCGGTACTTGGGCCCTGTCTAAGATTTACATTTGATGTAATAACACCTGTCTTATCTCCTGATTTGCCCATTGTAACAGTTGTATTATCTCCAGGCATATTGTTGTATACAGGAATTATAAAATGACGCTGATTACTTTTAATTCCCAATGTATCATAAGCTTTTGCTGTAGTTCCTGTCTCTGATGCACAGCCAAATATATTTGTCATGTACTGATGTTTATATGTATTTTTAGCTGTTACATTAAACTTCTGCAAATATGTTGTATTCTGTCCTACATTGATATACTTTTCAGCTATATATTGTGCTCCACCTATTATTGAAGCTCCCGGAGTATTCCAAGGTGTACCATATCCATTCTTTGCGTTTGAAGCCCATTTTAAACCGTTTAAAATGGGCTGTGAACTTGTACTTGCACCTATATTATAGAAATTATAAATTCCTTTATATGATGTTGAATAATTTCCGGATACACTTCCACTTGCTCCCATTCCTGCATAAGTTCCGTTTCTACCTGAACCTACTTCCTGTAATATTTTTGAAGCAATATAATATGCACTTGCACCTGAAGTCTGAGCCGCCTGCAATATCTTTGATGAATAGCTTTCTGCCGTTGGAATATATGTTCCATTTGCATCAAGGTAAGCTATATTTGTATTAGCCATAAATGAACCTGTAAGTATTGCCTCAACGCCTGCCTGTGTCTGATTAGCTGCATCATATGCTAAATTTTCAAACATAAAAACATATGTATCGTTAAGAAAATTTCTTGGATCCATAAAGTATGCTACTGCATTTTTAGAAGCTGTTACCCATGTACTTCCATCTTTTGCAATATATTTTCCTGTAGCTGTATTATAGTCACCTGAAGCATTGCTCTGTAAAAACTCTGAATAGTTTGTATGTGTAAGACTTCTGTCATTAGATGCTTCATTATCTACTGCTGTTCCAAAATCAATTCCTGTATTAAAAGGCTGAAATGTCCAGTTAGGATATGTTGCATGTAACTGTCTTAAATACGGCTTGTAACTTTCCGGAAATCCACTTATGCTCGCCTCAAATGTTGCGTCATCTGCTTTGACTTCCGTAACTCCACTAAACTGTATGCTACTTACGATAATTGCAATTGCTAAAATTGTAACCTGTATATTCTTTGCTATTTTTGTAAAAATTTTACTTTTCAAGTGTATCCCTCTTTTCTCCTAAGTCCTTATTTATATTCGGACTTTAACACCTTTCGTATCTCTTCTTCCTGTTTTAAGTTTTCTAAGTTCAACTTTCTTTCCCTTGTATTCAACAACATCATTGTCTCCTACATCTAACAGATAAACATTACTTACACAATCATCTGCATTTAATTTAATTCCTCTTACACCAACTGCAGTTTTCTTCTTTTCAGGAATCTCCTTAAGTGGAAATCTTAAAAATACCCCATTTTCCGTCTGAAGAACTAATATTTCCCTTGTATACTGAAGTTCTGTATTATTTCCTGCACTATCCATTTGCGAAGGTGTATCAAAATTCATTTCTAACTGAACATCATCCATAGGCATAAATTCGTCATCTGAACCTCCTGTTAATGCAATCGGCATTTCATACTCTTCATCCTCGACAGGCTTTGAAGTAATTCTTGTAATCTGAACTCCTACAAGACTGTCATCTTCCCCAAGCTTTGTAGCTGCAATTGTATTTCTTGTTGTCTCAAATTCACTGCCATCAACAAGCTTCATCATACCTTTTTTAGTAGTAAACAATAATTTCTTATCTTTAATCATTGAAGCACTAAATAATGCCACAATGCTTTCTCCTGCACTACTGTAATTTCCAAGATTATCTATTGGAACACCTTTATCCCTAAATTTTTTAATCGGCATTTTTATTATCTTTATCTGATGCATGTTTCCATTGTCTGTAAAAATGCACACCTTGTCTGTATTCATGCAATTAAAATAATATTTGTTTTCTTTAATTACCGCTTCTCTGTTTCTGTCAAATGTGGCCTGGTCAATTAATTTGGCATAACCAAATTTATCCATTACAAATACTACTTCCTGCTCAATTATCTTATTATCATCAAATACAGCTTCTTTTCCATCTTCAATAACAGTTCTTCTTGGCTGACCATATTCTTTCTTGATTGCAAGCAAATCTTTCTTGATTACTTTTGTCATGGAACGTCTGCTGTGAAGAATATCCTCGTATTTAGCAATTTTATTTACTAAATCTTCATATTCTTTCTGCAATGCAAGAACTTCTAAACCTATTAATTTAGCAAGTCTTAAATCAAGAATTGCCTGTGCCTGCTTTTCTGTAAAATTAAGATTAGCTGCTAACAGTTCTGATTCAGGATTCTTAAATTTAATGCCTTCAGTATTTCCATTTACAAGACACTCCTTTGCCTGTTTTAACTGCTGACTTCCTCTGATAATTTCAATAATCAAATCAATAATATTTGTTGCTCTTATAAGACCTTCTTTTATTTCTTTTTGTTCTAAAGCCTTATTAAGCATTGTTGTATATTTTCTAGTAGTTATTTCATACTGAAAATCCACATTATACTTAATTATTGATTTAAGCCCCATAACTTCCGGTCTTCCATCAGCTATGGCAAGCATATTTACACCAAATGTATCTTCAAGCCTTGTCTTTTTATATAGCATATTTGTAAGTTTTTCTACATCTGCTCCTTTTTTAAGTTCAAGTACTATTCTTATACCATTTTTATCTGATGCATTTGAAATATCAACAATATCATTTGTTTTTTTATTTTCCACAAGTGAAATAACGTCTGATATAAATTTACTAATATTAGCACCTATCATTGTGTAAGGAATTTCTGTTATTACAAGCTTGTCTTTCTCTTTTCCTTTACCTTTTTCAAATTCAAGCTTTCCACGTAATTTTAATTTACCGTTTCCTGTCTTATAAATGTCTGCCAACTCAGATTTGTTGGCTACAATTCCTCCTGTTGGGAAATCCGGTCCCGGCATTATTTCCAGTAATTCTTCTGTTGAAATGTCATTATTCTCCATATATGCGATAACTGCATCTATTACTTCACCTAAATTATGAGTAGGTATATTTGTTGCCATACCAACGGCAATACCTTCTGCTCCGTTAACTAAAATGTTAGGAACTTTTACCGGAAGAACTACAGGTTCTTTTTCCATTTCATCGAAGTTAGGCATGAAATCAACAACATCTTTATCTAAGTCTGCTAAATATACATCCTGTGTAAATTTCTTTAATTTTGCTTCCGTATAACGCATTGCGGCAGCTCCGTCTCCTTCAATTGAGCCGAAGTTTCCGTGCCCGTCTACTAAAGCCATTCCCTTTTTAAAATCCTGAGACATTACAACTAATGTTTCATAAATTGAGCTATCACCATGTGGATGATATTTACCCATTGCTTCACCAACTATACGTGCTGATTTACGATGTGGTTTATCATAGTTAAGTCCTAACTGTTCCATGGCGTACAAAACTCTTCTCTGTACCGGCTTAAGTCCATCTCTTGCGTCAGGAAGTGCTCTGGCACAAATTACGCTCATAGCATAATCTATGTATGATTTTTGCATTACCTCAGAATATTCTGTTTTCACTATCTGTTCTGACATATGTTACTCCTATATAATATGTATTGTCCCTCTCTACGATGGGGTTGGTAATCGGAAACATCTATAGAAAATAAATTCATTTTGTTTCCTAAATGCTTATATATCTAATTCTGCATCTGTCGCATGTTCGTAAATGAAGTCCCTTCTAGGTCCTACGTTATTTCCCATAAGCATTTCTGTTACTTCTGATGCTAATCTTGCATCTTCTATTTCTACCTGCTTCAAAATTCTCGTTTCAGGATTAAGTGTAGTTTCCCACAACTGGTCTGCATCCATTTCTCCTAAGCCTTTATATCTTTGAAGCGTAAATCCTTTATGATCTTTTCTGTATTTTTCTAAAGCCTTGTCATCATATAAATACTGACCTTTTCCCTTTTTAGGTACAACCTTATATAATGGCGGTGTTGCTAAATAAACATGTCCATGCGTAATTAATTCAGGCATAAATCTATAGAAAAATGTTAATAACAATGTATCGATATGAGCTCCGTCAACATCGGCATCCGTCATTAAAATAATCTTGTTAAACTTTAATTTTTCTATATCAAAATCATTTCCATAACCTTCAGAAAATCCACATCCAAACGCATTAATCATTGTCTTAATTTCTGCATTTGCAAGAACTTTGTCGATAGAAGCTTTCTCAACATTTAAGATTTTTCCTCTTATAGGTAAAATTGCCTGTGTTCTACGCTTTCTTGCGCTTTTTGCTGAACCACCGGCAGAATCTCCTTCGACAATAAATATCTCACATTCTTCTGCTTTTCTGCTTTCACAGTTAGCAAGTTTTCCATTACTGTCTATTGAAAACTTTGTCTTTGTAAGCATATTTGTTTTTGTTTTTTCTTCCTGCTTACGGATTTTTGCTGATTTTTCAGCACATGCAATAACATTTTTAAGCACTTCAACATTTCTGTCAAAATACAATACCAATTCTTCACCTGTAATTTCAGCAGCAACTTTTCCGGCATCAGGATTATCTAATTTTGTCTTTGTCTGTCCTTCAAATCTTGGTTCAGGGTGCTTAACTGCCACAACTGCCGTCATACCGTTTCTAACGTCTGCCCCTGTAAAATTAGCATCCTTTTCCTTTAATATTCCTAATTCCCTTGCATACTGATTTATTACCATTGTAAATTTTGATTTAAATCCTGTAAGATGTGTTCCACCTTCCTGTGTGTAAATATTGTTACAAAATCCTAAAATATTTTCAGAAAATTCATTTACAAACTGAAATGCTACTTCCATTTCAATCCCATCAACAGTCTTTTTGAAATAAATTACATCATGAACCTTTTCTTTTTCTTTATTTAATTCTGCAACATACGCACAAATTCCATCAGGCTCATGGTAAGTAATTACTTCTTCTTCTGCAACTCTTTTATTTTCAAATATAATTGTAAGATTTGGATTTAAATATGCTGTTTCATGTAATCTGCTTTTAATTGCATCTGCTTTAAAATAAGTTTTTTCAAATATTTCGCCATCCGGGTAAAACTGTACTGTTGAACCTGTGTCATTTTTTCTACATGTTCCTACTTCTTTCAAAGGATACATTATTTTCCCACGCTCATATCTTTGATTATAAACTTTTCCGTCTCTTTTAACATTTACCTCTAACCATACTGAAAGCGCATTTACAACTGATGCACCAACACCATGGAGACCACCGGAAATCTTATAACCTCCGTCTCCAAACTTTCCTCCGGCATGAAGTACTGTAAATACTACTTCAACTGCAGGACGCCCTGTCTTATCATTTATATCAACCGGAATGCCTCGACCATTATCACTAATAGTAGCACTACCGTCTTTTTCCAATGTTACTTTTATTTCATTACAATATCCTGCTAAATGTTCATCAACTGAGTTGTCAACAATTTCATAAATCAAATGATTAAGCCCTTTTGTTCCAACACTTCCTATGTACATTCCGGGTCTTCTTCTAACCGCTTCTAACCCTTCTAATACTGCAATACTATTACCGTCGTAATTACTTTTTGCCATTACTAACTCCTTGATTACTTATTTGGATTCAAAAATCCATTGCCAAAATGTTTTCTTAATAATCTGTCTTCATCTTCAAAATGAGCATAATCGTTAAGTCTCTCGATATGATATGTTCCCAAATCTTTATCATACATAATCTCAGATATACTACAATTTTCAAGTTGTCTGCCAAATGTAAGCCACTTAGCATAATCAGCCTTAACTATGCCTGTAAGTAATGCCCTTATAGCACCTCCATGAGTTACTACCACTACATTTTCATAATCTTTATGTGCTATCTCATCTATCGCTTCAAAAACTCTGTTAAATACCATTTCACAATTTTCACCACCGGGATATGCCATATCCTTTTCCATCTTTGAACGCTCTGCGAGAAAATCCTTATATCTTTCTTTAAGGACACTGTTTTCAAGTCCTGTTAAATCACCAAACTCTGCTTCCCTTAATCTTTCATCAACAAATCTTGGTTTCTTAACATATTCATTTATTATATCTGCTGTTTCCTTCGCTCTAATTAAATTGCTTGAATACACAGCTTCAATTCCATATTTAGCTAAACGCTTTCCTACCAAGTGCGCCTGCTCTCTACCTTCATCGGACAATTCCACATCAACATTACATAATTTACTGTTCTGTCTGCCATGTCTAATTAAATAAATATTCATATCACACCTGCCTTATCTAAATCTTTCCTTTTTTTACATATATATGATACCTTCAGATTGCTTCGTGCTTCACACTCTCGCAATCTGACCAACATTCGCATATCGTGGGATTTCATTCCACTTTTATGCTCATGTTGGGACGGGTCATGAATTCCATAAACCACATTTGAGCAAGCTCATGTGGTTTATGGAATTATAACCCTGGTATCACAGGTATTGAATCATTCCAGGGCCTAATTTGTCCGTTGGTCTTTCTATAAATCCACATTTTTTATAAAAATGTTCTCTTCCCTTTGCACACATTAAATCAAACATCATTTCCGTACCGGGAATCTTTAATTCTAAAACAAATTCTTTTATATTTTGTAATAGTCTGTATCCTATACCACTTCCCTGATATTCCGGTACTACAATCAGATCCTGTACATAACATATAACTGCTCCATCTCCCACGACTCTTCCCATTCCTACCGGTTTGCCATTTTCATATGCAACAACTGTATATAAACTGTTTTCCAATGCTTTTTCAGCCTGTTCTTTAGTCAATGGTTTCCATTTAACTTTTCCCCTTAACATCAAATATGTATCTACATCTAAAACATTTTCTTTAAGTACCATCTTGTTCCTCTATTCAATCACATATTCTGCCCACTTTAACTAATACATTATACTTTATCTGCCAATTCACTTCAAGAAATTTTATTTTTTGCTTTGTTTTTGCTTTATTTTCATGATTATTATTTTTCATTTTGCCCACACTATTTTTATGCAGATTATTTTGTAAACCCATTTTGTAGATTATTTTTGTGGAGGTAATTACAGATATGAAAAACAGATATGCTTTTATAAATTCTTTTAGTTTTTCCCTGATTTTCAAATTATTCGTTTTAGGAATAGCATCATTTTCTTTATATTTACATATTGATATTGATGATTTACCAAATACATTTAGATTTTTTGGATACTTTACCGTACTTTCTAATTTATTCTGTTTTATTATATTACTTTTAAATATTATCAAAATGATTTATAACCGTATTTCTTTTTCGGAAAAATATACTGCTTTAAAAGAATACTCACATTTTTTTGTTTTATTTAAAGGAATGAGCCTTATGTCAATAATCTTAACATTTTTCATATTTCACTATATGGTTGCTAATTACAAATATCCTCTGCTTATAAATAACATCTTAAATCTTCCTATAAAAGATTTATTCGCTCATTATCTGCTTCCGCTTTTTTATGTTATAGACTGGCTTCTTTTCGCCCCTAAGGGATTGCAGAAATTAAATGCTCCCTTCATCTGGGCTTTATATCCTTTTGTTTATCTTATTTTTACATTTGTAAGACTCTATCAGGTGCCTGCTTCTTCATATTTTCATTTAAATGAGGCTCCTTATTTTTTTCTTGATATAAATAAACTTGGATATGAGCGGGTAACAATTTTTTCAATAATTATACTTTTTATTATTTTGTCTATTGGATATTTGATTATCGGAATTGAAAAAATTATGTGTATACTTCAAAATCGAAAGTTATAATCCAGCTTTCACTTATTTTGCACGCAAACAAATACCAGGCTGTGAATGTAATTTGCAGACTTGTTATTAACTTGGGTTACCCCCATTCTTGACAAAGAACAAAAAATAGTGCTTCACTTTTCCAGCAAAGCACTATTTTTATACTTTTTTTCTGAAAGTCGGTTTTCATACCACTTTCGGTTTTCTTATTAAGTTTATTTTTCAATTTCTAACCTAATACAAAGCATCTGATTGCCATGTCAATTCCAACGATAATCAACAATGCTCCACCTGCTATATAAGCCTTTGTTTTTTGTTCAAATCCTGCTCTGTATCCTGTATACATTCCTGCATATGAAGCAACCCATGTTACAACCACTACTAAAATTCCTAAATTCAAAGGATTCGTATTACAAAATCCTGCTGCAATACCTGTAGTTATTGTATATCCTCCAATTACCACCAATGGAAGAATGTATTTTTTTATTTCCATTTTCTCTTCTAATTTTTCATTGATTATATCATTCTTTAGTGCCTTAATAATTAACCTTATTCCTAGCAATACAAATATAGCAATTGCCAAAATGTGTCCAATAACTACTTCGTCGGTTGTTGTTACTATGTTAATTAAAAGTCTTGAAATTATATATCCTACTCCAAGCATTACAAGCTGAAGCAACGAAAGAATTACTCCAATTATAGTAAGTCTGCTTTTTTTAATATTTGCCACCATGGAGCCATTACACTCCATGATTGCAAATACTTCAAAGGATATACCAAATATAATCATTACATTTTCAATCCAAGTCACACAACCCCTCCCTTTTATCTGCTTTAATTTGAGGTTGAATATCAATTGATTTTATATCAATTTATTTTCACAACTAACTAAACCTAATGTTATTCACATAACATATTATGTGCTTTATTTTTATTATTTATCAGCTGAAACTCCATCAGTCTTAATAATGAACTTAACGTTGCTGTTTACTCCATCTGCTGTCTTAGTAAATGTTGTATAATCCTGAGCTGCTCTTGAAGTTGCGTTTATTCTGTTAACTAACTTCTTAACATCTCCGTTGTATGATGAAATAAGTTTCTGAATTGCTTCATCATTGAATTCTTTCATTCCATCTTTAAGTTCATTTGCACCATCATCTAACTTACTTACGCCATCACTAACAGTTGTTGTTGCTTCATTTAACTGTTTTGCACCTTTGTTAAGAGTATCATTGTTTGCAACTAATTTGTCACTACCTGTTTTTAACTTCTTAACACCTGACTTTAATGTTGGCATGCTATCATTTAATGTTCCTACACCTGTGTAAAGTGGAGAAATAGCTTTTTCATATAAAGTTTCAATTCCTGAATCTAATGATTTTGCACCATCTTTTAAGTCTGAGCTTCCTGATACAACTGATGATAAACCTGATTTAATCTGGCTTGCACCTTCAGATACTGATTTTGCTCCGGCTGCTAACTGCTTTGTGCTGCTTGCTACGCTTGTCATTGTAGTATCCAATGTATTTACACCTGTTGCAGCTTTTCCGGCTCCTGTTGCCAATTCTTTAGCACCATCCTGTAATTCTTTTAAATCTTCTTTCTTAGCTGAAACATTGTCTGCTACTTCATCCATAACTTTCAATGAAGCTACAGCTTCTGATAAAGAATTAACATTTTCTGTTGTTTTTGTAAGAACCTTTGCTGCACTCTTTGCATCTGTAACACCATAAGCATCAAGTCCTGTATAAGTATCTGCTGCAATTGCTGTAAGAATTGCAGTCTGAAGTTTCTTAGCATCTTTTAATGCTTTGTCAGCCTCATCGTATGACTTAACTCCGGCTTTAGCTAATTTTGTATAAATTCCTTTTTCCTGCTCTGCGATTGTGTTTCCAAGTCCGTTAATTGTGTCAGCTACTTCATCAACACCTGCGCTTACTTTCAATGCTCCATTCTTCAAATCTGTCATTGAAGTATTTAATATTGAAACCTGACCTGCAATTGTTGTTACACCATTGCTTAATGTTTCCATGTTAGTGCTTACAGTATTACTTCCTGTAGCTAATGTATCTGCACCTGTTGATAACTTATTAACACCTTCATTTAATGTCTTACTTCCATCTGCAAGTGCTTTAGCACCACCACGGATTGTCTTTGAATTTTCTTTTGTTCCAAAGTTTGTATAAATAGCATCTACAGCTTTTTTAACTGACTTCATGCCTTTTACAAGTTTTCCTGAAGATTTATATAATGTATTAATTCCTGAACTTACCTGACTTACACCGCCTGTATATGTTGCAATACCATTTTTAAGTGTAACCATTCCTGACTTAAATTCAGGCATATTGTTATTTAATGTATCAAGTCCTTCAGCTAAATCACTTGAACCATCCTGCAATTTTCCAGCTGCATCATCGATTTCATCAACTTTTTCATCTAAATCTGATAAGTCAATATCGCTAATGTCAAATCCTTCATTACATAAAGCAACTGTCATTGTCATATCGAGACTGAAGTTTTCAACATCTGCTGTCATTTCTACATAATCAGGAATTTCAACTTCATCATCACTTAAATCAAGATTGTCTTTCATTCCAGGCATTGCCATACCAACTACAATCTGATTCTTACCATCAGAAATTACCTTACCATTCTTAACATCTACATTCTGGAAATCATCATTTAATATCATTCCTGAAACTGCGATAAACGGTACATAAATTTCTTCTTCTGCTCCATTTATGTCTGCTTTAACTTTTTCGTTATTTGTGTAATCAAATCTTACAGTAACTTTTCCACTCTTTCCGGCGATTTCATCTGCTGTCATTTCTTTTCCATCTAAATAATATGTTATTTTAACATTAACAGGAGTTTCTTTTTCTGTAGTTCCCTGATAATAAATATCATTTCCTTTTGCTTCCCATTTGATGTTTTCGCCATCTTTTGTAAATGTTTCATCTCCATTTACATTCTTAATATCTTTCAAATCAGATTTATCTACAATAACATCTTCTCCTGCTGCATTTTTCAAATGATCACTTACGATTGTGCTTGTAGCTTTACCTGTGTTATCAGCAATTACATATACTGTTTCATCTTTGCCTATTTCTTTTTCTGAAACTGAGATAACATTATCAATTGCATCTTCTAACTCGCTCTTGTCATCACTATTTACATCTGTCTGAGTTTCTTCTGTAGAAACATCCTCCGGATTTGCAAATGTTGTATATCCATATGTTGATGCACCTGCAACAACAACTGTCATTGCACATGCGATTGTTCTTATTATAAACTTCTTACTAATTAAATTTGATTTTCTCATAGCGAACCTCCTACTTATTTGAAACTAACTCTTTGTTAATGAAACCTTTACTTGTTTTAATTATTAATTTATCAAATATCATAAATAATGACGGTAAAACAAATATAACTACTATCATACTTATGATTGCTCCTCTTGCCATTAAGTTACATAATGAACTAATCATATCGATATTAGAATACATACCTACACCGAATGTAGCTGCGAAGAAACTTAAAGCACTAACTATAATTGACTGCATGGATTCTGTAAGTGCCTTTGTAATGGCTTCCTTCTTACCTAATCCTGAGTATCTTCCATTCTTATACTTTGTTGTCATAAGAATTGCATAGTCAACTGTTGCACCTAACTGAATTGTACCAATTACGATTGATGCAATGAATGGCAATGTTGTTCCTGTGTAATACGAAATACCCATATTCATACAAATAGCCGCTTCAATAACTGCTACCAAAATGAATGGTAATGAAATTGATTTAAATACGAATAATATAATTACAAATACCATTGCAATTGAAAGTGCATTAACTACTTTAAAATCGGTATCTGTTGTTTCAATTAAGTCTTTAGTACAAGGTGCTTCACCTATTAACATTCCATGCTTGTCATAACTCTTTATTATTTTTTCCAACTGAATACACTGTTCATTTACTTCATCTGAAGCCACCGCATATTCAGAACTAATTAATAAAAGTTCATATTTATCATTAATCAAATCTTCTGAGAGATTCTTTGGAATGATATCTCTTGGTATTGACGGACTTAATATTGAATCAATACCTAATACTGTTTTAACTCCATCTAAGTCTTTCATCTGATTAATCATCTTATTTGCATCTGCCTGTGAAAGACTGCTGTCTACCATTGCGATATGAGTTGCACCCATTGCATACTGTTCATCCATCTTAGTATTTGCTGTAATACTTGGAAGTGTCTTTGGTAATGAACCAACTAAATCGTAGTATACTTTGTTGTTCTTGTAACCAAATACTGCAGGTACTAATAATATTAAGAAAATAATTATGCAAATAGCTCTTCTCTTAATAACTGTCTTACCAATTCTACCTACATCAGGGATAATTGGTTTATGTCTTGTCTTCTGAACAAATTTATCAAAGATTAAAAGCATTGATGGTAAAATTGTTACACATCCAATTACACCGAATACTACACCTTTTGCCATTACCACACCAAGGTCTAAACCTAATGTAAATGTCATAAAGCATAATGCAATAAATCCGGCAATTGTTGTTATTGAACTTCCTGTTACTGAAGCAAGTGTTTCACTAATTGCATTTGCCATAGCCGTATTATGATCATCCGGCGTCTTTTCACACTGTGCTTCATAACTGTGCCATAGGAAAATTGAGTAGTCCATTGTAACAGCCAACTGAAGTACTGCTGTTAACGCTTCTGTTAAATATGACATTTCACCTTGAATGAAATTTGTACCAAGGTTATAAACAATTGCCATACCAATTCCAAGTAAGAAGAATAATGGTGCTGCTGCTGAATCCATTGTTAACTGTAAAATTATAAGTGAAAGGATTGCTGCGATAATTACATAAATTGGAATTTCATGCATTACCAAATCTTTAATATCTGTAACTACAGACGACATACCACTTATATAACAATCTTTAGATGCAACTTTTCTTAATTCTTTTACTGCATCCATTGTTTCATCTGAAGACATTGATGAATCATATAAAACAATCATTAATGTGCTGTCAGCATCTTTATTATTGAAAAATTCCCGGATATCATTTGGAAGAACATCCATTGGAACTGTAAGACCTGCAATTGAGTCATACCAGATAACTGATTTTACATGTTCAACTTTCTCCATGTCCTTTCTCATTGCTGATATATCTTTTTCATCCATTCCTTCAACTACACATAAAGAAAAGGCTCCTGTTCCAAATTCATCTAACAGAATATCCTGTCCTTTCATAGTTTCCATATCCTGTGGTAAATAGGATAAAATATCGTAATTAATTCTTGTTGTTATAAAACCAAATGCAGAAGGTATTAATAAAAGTAAACTGATAACAAATATCAATACTCTGTATTTAACAACTTTTTGTCCGAATTTTTTCATTCTTATCACTTCACCTTTCTTATTTTTCTGCACTCAGTATAAAAAAAAAGACCGAATACTTAAATATTCAATCTTTTTTCCATGTCTCTTTTAAATATACAAATCTGTCAATTTGTATATTTGATTTATTCAACTGTAATATCATTGTATTTTACATCTGACACAAAATTTTAACATTAAAAGAAATCTGTCATCTGCTTAGTCATCATATATTCATACGCTGCTGCAATTTCTCTTGGTGGGATATTCATCCCTGACTTTATCCATTCTATAACGATATAACACATAGACTGCGCATAAAACTGTGCAACCCTCTCATACGTAATCCACGGATGAGCCTTATCCATCTTAGGTCCCTTTTTCTCCATAATTGCAAGTAGTATCTGTCTTACACAATCCTCTGCAATGCTCTGCAATGAATTCTGTCCTTCTAACTTTACTGCATTCATATAAAAAGGCTTGTCCTTTTCTAATGATGTAAACATTAAAACAACCGCTTCATTAAACATACCATTCTCAATTAACGGAGCTGCCGGCCTTATAATCTGCTCCATAACTATCCATTCTATCAGTTCATATTTATCTTGAAAATGATTATAAAATGTTGGTCTGATTACTCCTGCTTTATCCGTAATATCTTTTATGGTTATTTTTTCGATAGGATGTCTACTTGCAAGTTCCTTGAAACTTTCTGCCAACGCTAAATCAATTGCCTGCTTTCCCTGTCCTGTCATATTCTCCTCCTAGTGTTTCACACGCATTCTCTGTTCACTCTCTCCATAATATTCACAACTATGGCTTAGTATAACACGTTTCCACTTTTTTTCAACCTGTGTTATAATTATAAAAATAGTAAAATTATACGATTTAATCATATATTTACGGAGGATTTTAAAATGAATAAAATAACAAGTTTTACAATAAACCACCTGAAATTATTACCGGGTGTCTACGTTTCAAGAAAAGATAAAGTAGGCGATAATGTTCTTACAACATTTGACCTTAGAATTACCCGTCCAAATTATGAACCTGTTATGAATACTGCCGAAATTCATACAATAGAACATCTTGGTGCAACTTACCTTAGAAACAACTTTGAGTGGGGTGATAAAACTATATATTTTGGACCAATGGGATGTAGAACAGGTTTCTATATGATTCTTGCCGGAGACCTCACTTCTAATGATGTATTGCAGCTTGTAAAAGATATGTTCCTATTTATAAAGAACTATGAAGGTGATATTCCGGGTGCAAGTGCAAAAGACTGCGGAAATTATCTTGATTTAAATTTATATATGGCTAAATTTATTGCTGCAAAATATTATGACATTTTATCAAATATTACTCCTGAGCAATTAGTTTATCCTGAATAAAATATATTGTTATATATAACAAAGACCCTCTTACCTTATTTAATAAGAGGGTCTTTACTATTACTATTTTAATTTCATTAATTTACAATTTTCTATACCTGCATCCCAAAACTTGCTTAAAGGAAGGTTTCTAATCTGACACACAATACTTGAATTCATTGCTCCATGCCCTACAATAAGAACATCTTTTCCTTCATTTAAATCAGGCATAACAACTTCTTTAAGGAATTCTCCTGTTCGTTTAAACAACTCATAAAATGTTTCGCCTTCCTTAACTCCTTTGTATTTTTCAGGTTCTTTAAAAAATGTACGAATAGGACTATCTGTCGCTTTCGCCGGATTTTCCATTCCTTCATATATTCCAAAGCTCATCTCTCTTAATCTCTCATCATATATAATAGGAACATTTCTTCCTTCAAGAACTAATTTAGCTGTTTCTTTCGCTCTTACTAAAGGTGAACAATAACATACATCAAAATTAATATCTTTATATTTTTCCCCGGCAATTTTTGCCATCTGTCTTCCTTCTTCATTTAATGGTATATCTGTTCTTCCCTGAAGTTTATGTAATTCATTCCATTCAGTTTTTCCATGTCGCATTATGTAAAGCATTTTTGCCTCCTAAACTATGCTCTTCCTTCCGGTAATTTCTTTATGATTGTATTATAAATCCTTATTAAAAATGTAAGTGATACTGCCAACGAAATAATTTCTGCAATTGGGAATGACCACCATACTGCATGTAATCCGCCTACTTTTGCAAGAATATATGCTGCCGGTACTAAAACAAATAACTGACGCATAATAGAAACTATCATACTAAATACCGCTTTTCCTAAAGCCTGAAATACTGTTCCCGCAACGATACAGAACCATGCAATTAAGAAATGAATTCCTATTATTCTAAGTGCCGGTATACCAATTTCTAACAGCTGTTGTGAAGAATTAAACATTCCAAGAAGTACCTGTGGTATTGCTTCAAATGCTATAAATCCAACAAACGTCAGACAAAATGCTACTGCCATACTTAATTTAATGGTATGAATCATACGTTTTCTCTGCTTTGCTCCATAATTATAAGCAATAATAGGTGTAATTCCGTTGTTCAATCCAAATACAGGCATAAAGAAGAAACTCTGTAATTTGAAGTAAACACCAAAAACAGCCGTTGCCGTCGGTGAAAATTCTATTAAAATGCGGTTCATGCAATATGTCATAATTGAACCTATTGACTGCATAATAATAGATGGAACACCTACTGCATATATTGTTCCAATAATTTTTAAGTCCGGTTTAAATCCTTTAAAGCTTAATTTAACATCATGATTATATTTATGATTACATGCGGCTGCCACAATTCCTGCAACACACTGTCCAATAACTGTCGCAATCGCCGCACCTGTAACACCCATTTTTGGTGCCCCAAATAAACCGAATATTAAAATAGGGTCTAAAATAATATTAGTTACTGCACCTGTAAGCTGTGATGTCATGCTGAAAATAGTTCTTCCTGTTGATGTTAATAAACGTTCAAAGAAAAACTGTGTAAATAACCCAAATGAGAAAATCATAACTGTACTCAAATATTCAATTCCCATTTCCATTATTTCAACATCTGCATTGCCAATCTGACTTAAATAAAAAGGTTTAACAACACTAAATCCTAAAATCAAGAATAAAATATAACTTAAAATATATAATACTGCTGCATTTGCCGCCGTGTCATTTGCCTTTTTAAAATTCTTTTCTCCCAATGACTTTGATAATAAAGCGTTCATACCAACTCCGGTACCTGCTCCCACTGCAATTAACAATGTCTGTAATGGAAACGCTAACGAAACTGCTGTCAACGCATTTTCTGACAATTTGGCAACAAATATACTATCCACAATATTGTACAATGCTTGAACAAGCATTGATACCATCATAGGCAATGACATATTAAAAATCAGTTTACCTACAGGCATTGTTCCCATTTTATTTTCTTCTTTTACTTCTGTTGCTATTTCCTGACTCATTTTTCCTCCAAGCTGCTATCTCATGATTATTAAAATATTAAGTATATAACAATCTATAATAATTCTAGTTTAATAATTTTTTAGTTCCAATCGAGTACTATAACACAAACCTTTTTAATAGACAACTATTTTAATTACAGCCAGTACAAACAAGTGAACCGGATAGAAAAGGTAGAAAAACCATTTCCATTTATATTTTCCTCTTTTTTCATTATAAAAGGCAATAGGAATAACACTTAAACTTCCAAGCCATTGAATACCCAAAGAATAAAATCCCATATTAAATACCATATTTCCAATTGCTTTTCCTATATGATATTCTCTAAATGTATAGAAAAAGAATATAAGTAAAATTCCTGTATAACTGTAAGTAACCTTTAGCATATATGCAAGTCCCATAGCGCCAAATACAGCAATTAACTGGGTAATCCAATTTAATGTACCAAAACTAAATACTTTTAATAAGATTTTTGGATATCTTATTCTAAACATTGATATATTATATAAAATCCATATCATTATATAGCCTATAAGCAGTCCTACCATTACGCTCTGACCTAATAGATTTATAAAATGTCCATGTATCATATCGTAAGGTACTTCCGAAACAACAGCAAATAGCAAAAGCCTATATAAATGTTTTTTCTTATCTCTTGTGTGATAAAATCCTTCAACAAGTAAAAAGCAATATATAGGAAAACTCAATCTTCCAATACTTCTCATTACCATATATAAACTACTGCCTTGCGCTAAAAAAGCCATAGCAATATGGTCAATAAGCATAGTCACTACAGCTATAATTTTTAAGGCAAATGAGGATAGTCCATATTTATCCAAATCAATATACATCCCCATTCCTTTTTTATTTAATTCCTGAAAATTCATAGATTATGTATAAGCCAATTACACTAAATTGTAATTGGCTTTTCCTTTCTAGTATTATTTTGCAATTAAAATTGCCACACTCCTTGGTTGGGCAGTAAATATTCTGTCACCATCGTAAGCTGTATTTGAATCAGTTGTGCATAATAATTCCCATTTTTTCTTTTTTCTTGCTGATGGGATTCCAAATTTCTGTGGTTCCCAATGCATATTATAGGCTACATACACATCTGCCTCTTCGTCTCTTCCTGCCTCCATGGCGTATACTCCGCAATACATAGCAGAAAAATGTCTGTTAATATGTGCGAAATCCGGATACCACGCTTTACTTCCATGATATGACATATCCGGAAGTCCATATGATTTATAGTCCATTAATCTTAATTCTTCAGGCATGTGTAAAATCTTATGTTCTTTTCTAAACTTTATCATTGCCTTTGTATATGCAAATATTTCTTTTGCACATGCATTAGTATTCCAGTTTGTCCATGAAATTTCATTGTCAAGACAATAAGGATTGTTGTTTCCCTTCTGAGAATTGCACATCTCATCTCCTGCATAAATCATCGGTACTCCCTGACTAAGTAATACTAATGCCAAAGCATTTTTCATCTGCTTCTTTCTAAGATCCATTACCTTTTTCTTACGGGTTTCACCTTCAAATCCACAATTCCAGCTATAATTGTATACTGCACCATCATTGTTATTTTCACCATTGTCTTCATTATATTTTCTGTCATATGAAACCATGTCAAACAATGTAAATGTGTTATGATTTGCCACATAATTTACATAGGCTACTCCCGGTGGATTTGCCTTAATCTTATATGAAATGGTATTAATCATATCCTCATCCCCTTTAAGGAATCTTCTTGCTGTCACCATAAAATCATCATTAAAATTAGCAAGGTTCTTTATTTCAGGTCTGTCATTATAAAAATCAGTATCTGCAGCAAAACTATATGTAAAAATCTTTGTATCTGATAACAAATTATCCGTCTGAATCATCTTCATAACCGCCGGCTCACAATTTGCATGAATTCCATCTATGTGATAACTCATAACCCAATAATGAAGGCAATCTAAAATTAGTGTTGGATTCGTTCCTTCCGGGAAGAAAAATTCCATTGAAACTTCTATTCCGTTCTTATGAAGTTCCTTTACCATATATTTAAATTCATCTACTTCACTGCCTGATTCCTTAGCATAAGCGTAAGAAGCCTTTGGAGAAAAAATATATCCATCGGTATATCCCCAATAATTTAATTTTTCATTAGGAATACTAAAGCTACCTTTCATTGACGTCGGCTGTTTTTCAACATATACTTCATTAAATTCATATGCCGGCATAAGTTCTATCATTGTAATTCCAAGTTCCTTTAAATACGGAATCTTATCTACAATTCCAAGATATGTTCCCGGATGCTTTGACTTTGCACTCTTATGCTTTGTAAACCCTCTTACATGCAAACGATATATTATTGTTTCATCAAATGGATGATGCAATGGGCCATCACCTTCCCAATCATAATCATCATCTATAATTGTTCCTCTTAAATTTTGTGGCTGTACTCCCCATTCTTTCTTTCCTGAAAGCGACTTTGCATATAAATCAGTTACAATATTTCCATCAACAATAAAATTATAGTCGTATTTTCTATAATCCAAACCTTCTACTGACATTGCATGAACATTGCCTATAACCTGAGAAGCCTCAAATGATAATTGTTCTTCTTTTCCTGTCTCTCTGTCATAAAGAATCACTTTACACTGACTTGTATTCTTTGCGGTAATTGCAAAATTAACTTTATTTCCAATTACGCTTGCCCCCATTATTAAAGGGTTTCCTCTTGTGATTTTTATATTAGTTATATCCATGCTGCCTCCTTGATTTGCTGACCATTTTTATCATAAAAATCTGTAAGTAAACTTAAGCTTTTGTTGTTTACGCAATACATTATTGCTTATTACAGACCCTAATACAAATGTAATTATATCATAGTAAAAATATAAGAGAAACCTTGAATTTAATTTTACATCCTTATAATTTTATTTTTCATTGTCACAATTGCTATTTTTCAAAATTTTATTTTCCTATTTATATGTATTTTTCACCGTTGCTTTAATAGATAAAAACTGATATACTCTAATTTACGGAAAATTTTTGAGTATTATAAATTCATGAGAGGTAATATTAAATGATAAGTACAAGTAATGTTTCATTGAGATTTGGCAAGAAAGCCTTATTTGAAGACGTAAATATTAAATTTACACCGGGTAACTGTTACGGATTAATTGGTGCTAACGGTGCCGGTAAATCAACATTTTTAAAAATTCTCACAGGTGAACTTGAGCCAACAAGCGGTGAAGTTATTATAACTCCGGGTGAGCGTCTTTCATTCTTAAAGCAGGATCATTTCCAGTATGATGAATATACTGTTCTTGATACTGTTATTATGGGTAACCAGAGATTATACGAAATTATGAAAGAAAAAGATGCCATTTATGCAAAGCCTGATTTTAGTGATGAAGATGGAATCCGTGCTTCAGAATTAGAAGGTGAGTTTGCAGAAATGAACGGATGGGAAGCTGAAAGTGATGCCGCTACTCTTTTAAATGGTTTAGGTGTAGATACAGAATACCATTACAGCACAATGAAAGATTTAAACGGTAATTTAAAGGTTAAAGTATTACTTGCCCAGGCATTATTTGGTAACCCTGATATTCTTCTTCTTGACGAACCTACAAACCACTTAGACTTAGATGCTATCGGATGGTTAGAAGAATTCTTAATCAATTTTGACAACACAGTTATTGTTGTATCTCATGACAGATACTTTTTAAATAAAGTCTGCACTCAGATTGCAGACATTGATTATGCTAAGATTCAGCTTTATGCCGGAAACTATGATTTCTGGTATGAATCAAGCCAGTTAATCGTTAAGCAGATGAAAGAAGCTAACAGAAAGAAAGAAGAAAAAATCAAAGAATTACAGGACTTTATTCAGCGATTCAGTGCTAATGCTTCTAAATCAAAACAGGCAACATCAAGAAAACGTGCTTTGGAAAAAATCGAACTTGACGACATTAAGCCATCAAGCCGTAAATATCCATACATTGATTTCCGTCCTGCCCGTGAAATCGGAAATGAAGTATTAACTGTAGAGCATTTATCAAAAACAATTGACGGTGTTAAAGTGTTAGATGACATTTCATTTGTAGTCGGACACGAAGATAAAATTGCTTTTGTTGGTTCTAATGGACTTGCAAAGACAACATTATTCCAGATTTTAGCCGGAGAAATGGAACCCGATGAAGGTTCATATAAATGGGGAATTACAACTTCTCAGTCATATTTCCCTAAGGACAACACAAAAGACTTCGATTGTGACGACATCATTGTTGACTGGCTGACACAATATTCTGAGATTAAAGATCCTACATACGTAAGAGGATTCCTTGGAAGAATGTTATTTGCCGGCGAAGACGGTGTTAAGAAAGTTAGAGTTTTATCCGGTGGTGAAAAGGTTAGAGTTATGTTATCAAAGCTTATGATTTCAGGTGCTAATGTTTTAATTATTGACGAACCTACTGACCATTTAGACATGGAAAGTATTACAGCACTTAACAACGGATTAATCAAATTCCCTGGCGTATTATTATTCTCTTCAAGAGATCATCAGGTAGTTCAGACAACAGCTAACCGTATCATTGAAATTGTAAACGGTAAATTAATCGATAAAGTTACTACTTATGATGAATATCTTGAAAATGACGAAATGGCAAGAAAGCGTACTGTATATACAATGGACGGTCAGGATTCTGATAACTAATTTAGTATTACTACGATATATTGTTAAATATCATTTTCATTACAATTCATATTACTTTTATGATGTAATAGAATGGAGAATATTATGAGACCTGCAACTATAATGTTGCCTCCCGGAGATATGGAGGCAATAGGAATTATAGAATTTGTTCACGGTATGTGTGAACACCGTAATCGTTACAACCATGTACTTAAATATTTCAGTGATAAAGGATTTATCTGTGCAATTGCAGATATTAAAGGACACGGAGAAAATGTTCTTACTCCTGACGACTATGGATATTTTGGCGAAGATGGTTACAAGGGACTTATTCAGGATATTGACGACTATACTACATTTTTAAAAAGAGAATACCCTAATCTTCCATTAATTTTAATTGGTCACAGTATGGGTTCTCTTCTTGTAAGAGGTTACATTAAGAAACATTCAGAGAAGATTGATGCTTTAGTTGTATGTGGTTCACCATCTGAAAATTCATTTACAGAATTAGGTAAAATTCTGATTCGCGTTATGGAGGTTTTTGTTGGAAACAGATACAGAAGTCCTTTTATTTCAAGGATGTTAAACGGACCATTTGAAAAACCATTTAAAAAAGATGGAATTAAAAACGCCTGGTTATGCAGTGACCTTTATGAGGTTGACAAATATAACAAAGACGAAAGATGTGGATTTGATTTCACACTAAACGGCTACTACTCATTATTTTCTTTAATGCAGTATGTCTACAATAAAGATGGCTATAAAAATAAAAACCGTGATTTAGAAATAATGTTTATCTCCGGTGATGATGATCCTTGCAAAATTAACGATAAGAAATTTAAAGAATCCGTACTTCTTTTAAAGAAAAGAGGATTCCAGAATACTTTTTCAAATACCTATCCCGGCATGCGACATGAATTGTTTAACGAACCCGATAGAGAAGAAGTTTTTAAAGATATTTTAAAATTTATAGAAATTAAACTTGGAATTGAAACTTCAAGAGAATAGAAATCTATCACATCTGAAAGAGAAAGATTGTTTCATCTGAAATTATATTTCTCTGTTAAAAGCCAGCGTTTCAATACGCTGGCTTTTACTTTATTTATGTCTCAATACTTTTATATCAAAATAAAGAGAAACTAATATGAATTATTTACAATTTATAATTTGATTAGGCTATATACTAAAATCATCCAACAGTATTTTTACCATTCGAGGATTTTCTCTTTATGTTTACTATTTAACTTTGATTTCCTTAGTTGTGAATTTTCCATATACTTTCTCGCCATTAACCTTTTTATATGCATTAACAGTAAAGTAATATTTCTTTTCACTCTTTAATTTTTTCTTTCTGTAACTTGTTTTCTTAGCTGAAACACTCTTTAGTTCCTTCCAAAGACCTTTCTTTGATGTCTTATAGTAAATAGTATAACCACTAGCACCTTTTATCTTTCATATTCTAAATAGATTGTAGTGTCGGTCGCACCCTGTTGTTTCAACTCTCGAACCTGTCTGTTAATGTCCTGTAATTCCTCATTCGTAGAACATCTTGCATATCCGTAAATCATTAAAAACACCTCTCTCATAATAATGTGTTCGCGTATTATAAGATATAAATGAAAAGATTTCAACTGTTTCGTTTATAGATTTCGGGTATCTTAATAGTTCTTAATAGTTTCGTAACATCTTCTCATGGGTAGAAAAAATATAAACGGAAAGAGATGTTTTATTTTATATAGATTGCAAAACAAAATCCCCAAACAGCGATTTGCTCTTTGAGGATTGTCTTTCAAACATACAATTATTGTTTCTTAATGTACTCATCAATCTCCTTATAAAAATCCATTGCCTTTTCATATTGTTCTCTGGCATCTGTTGCTGATACAATAAAAAAGTCTGCATAATCTGTGTTGTTTCTTATTTGAAATGCCTGACTTAAATACTTTGAATATTTAACATCAAATACTCCCGTTTTGATATAATTCTTTTGAAAATAAGAAATTACACCAGCATGTTTCGAAAAATCCTGTCCATCTAATGCTAATATTGCTCTAACGGAAGTAAACATTGCATAATATGACCTGCCAATAGAATCTTTAAATTGTCCATTATCCAATAACAGTTTTGCAGACTCCAATCTTTCCTTTGCCATTTTCATACGATATTTCATTAAATCAATTCTGTTATCAGGCACTTATCTCCACTCCCTCTCTGTCAATATTCCTATAATATGGTAAATCGTTCTTATACTTCATGTATTCCTCATATGGAATGACAGTTGGTGATACGATTGTTTCATATTCTAATTCCAAATCTGATGAAGCATCCCATACCCGAACTAGTTGTTTTTGTAACAACTCCCGGTTTCCATTTACAATCGCAACAATATCAATATCTGAATCCTTTTCATAATCTCCTCTGGAATATGAACCATATAAAATCACTTTCACAATATTATCACCATATACCTCACGATACACTTTCACTATTTTTTTCAATATAATCTGAAGTTCATTTTGAGTACACATAAATATTACCTCATTTTTAATCTATTGCTATGCATGGTTATCTGCTCTTTTATCTTTATTATATGTATAATCTTATGGAAAATCAATCAAATTATTACTCTACTAAATAATATGTTCCTTGTATATTAGCATGAAAAAATAAGCATGTCCAAATAATTACAAATCATTCAAACATGCTTATATATTTAACTATTACTATATATTCCTTATCCATGCATTTGCCAAATCCATCCAGCATTCACATTCCTTCACTACTCCATATCCGTCAGAACTCATTGTAAGTTCTCCTGCTGTTCCGATTCCATGTGCTCCACCTGCAAACACATGTAATTCTGTAGGTATATTATGCTGTCTTAATGCTGTCGCAAACATTAGTGAATTTTCTACAGGTACTGTCTCATCATCAAAGCAATGCCATATAAAAGTCTGTGGAGTATCATTGTTCACATATTTTTCCATGGACATTTTATAATTAAGTTCATCAAATCTGTCTCCTAAAAGGTTTTCTATTGATTCCTTATGTCCATATTTACCTGATGATATAACCGGATAACACAAAATCTGTGCATTAGGTCTGCATACTTCATTTCCATTTGCCCTGTTATTTGTAAACTGTGCTTTATTCCATGAATTTCCATAACTTGCAACCAAATGACCACCCGCTGAAAATCCACAGATAATTATCTTGTCTGCATCTATGTAATATTTATCTGAGTTTTCCCTAAAATACTTAACAGTTGCTGCTAACTGTAATAATGCTGTTGGATAAACTGCCGGTTTTACCGAATATCTTAATACTGCAGCATGATATCCCATAGCCATGAATTTTAAAGCAATTCCTTCAGCTTCTCTATCAGACGTCATCTCATAACCGCCACCCGGACATATAATAATCAATGGTCTTAATCTTCCATCGTACAATTCTTCTGAATTGCCAATCATATATGTAGTTATCTCAGCTGTTGGATGATGCTCCCCTATCTTTACACTAATCTTTTTGTGTATCATATTCTTTCCTTTCCCTTTGAAAATTCAAAGTTTTTTCATCCGTCATAAAATTATATTTCTAATAATTTCCTAAAATCTGCATATTTAACGCCTCTGCATTAATACCACTTAAAGCATTAACAACTCCCGGCTGGTCTGATTTTCCTTCAAATTCAACGTAAAATCTGTATTCCCATTTCTTTCCCGGAACCGGTCTTGATTCAATTCTTGTCATATTCAAATCATTATAAATAATATGTGAAAGCATTGTATACAATGAACCACTTTCATGCGGCATTTCAAAACTTATACATATATTATTTGCTTCACGTCTTGCAATCTTTCTACGGCTTACTATTATGAACTTTGTTGTATTTATACTGCTTTGATTTACATCTTCAGCTAAAACTTCTAATCCATATAGCTTAGCTGCATTTTTGCTTGCAATACATGCTCTTGTATTATCTTTTTCCTGAGATATAATCTGTGCCGCAATTGCAGTATTAGCACAATTTACTTTATTCCATCCGTATTCATCAATAAATTTGCTACTTTGCATTAACGCCTGTGGATGAGAATAAACTTCTTTAATTGTTTCTAAAGTTGTTCCTTTTACCGCACTTAAACAATGGCTGATTTTTACATCAAATGAATCAACTATATAATTTTCAAATTCAACCAGTAAATCATATACATCTGTTACAATTCCTGCTGTTGAATTTTCAAATGGAAGTACAGCATAATCTGCAACTCCATCTCTTACTTCTTTCATTGCCTGTTTAAAAGCAAGTACATTGTGGTATGTAGCATTGTCACCAAAATAACTCATAGCTGCCTGCTGACTGTACGCTCCGTCAATTCCCTGATATACCACCTTAACATTTTCCATAGGAAGTTTACTTATGATATCAAATCCTATATCATTATTTATTCCTTCTTCTGTTAAAAGCTTATACTGAAGTTTTCTACTCATTGACATTATTTGCTCAAATAATTCTTCAATGCTATGAGCATAAAATTCATCTGAAGCCATAGATTTAAGAACTGCGATTTTTTCCAATTCTCTTTTTCTGTCTAATACAGGCTTTCCTGTATAAAGTTTATACTCTGCAACTTCCTTGCAAAGTTCCATTCTCTCTTCAAATAATTCTATAATCTGTTTATCTACGCGATCAATCTCGCCTCTTGTTTCTTTAAGATCTAACATAATAGTACCTGCTTCTCTATGATTTATTTTCTCATTGCACAGCCCTGACATCCTGCACATCCCGAATTAACATTTTCTGACTGTCCTCTTAATTCATCTAAAAGCTGTTCTGCTGTCTTTTTACTTATTGGATTTATTGCATATGGCGCAATCTGTACTAATGGTTCTAACACAAATTCCCTTTTATGCATTTCTCTATGTGGAATAAACAAATTGCTGTCTGCAACTATTTCATCATCATATAAAACAATGTCCACATCTAATGTTCTTGGTCCCCAGTGAATTTCTCTTGTTCTGTTAGCTGATGCCTCGATAGCATTAACAGCCTTCAATAATTCCTGTGGAGAATATAATGTTTCAATTTCAACACATCCGTTTAAGAAATCATCCTGTTCTACCGGACCATAAGGCTTTGTCTGTATAAACTTGGAAATTGCTCCTACTTTACAGTTTTCATCATCATATAGCATATCTACAGCCTGATTAAGATATCCCTCTTTATCACCTATATTTGAGCCTATGCTAAGATATGCCTTATGCCACTCTCTGCTCACACTTACAGCCACATTTCCAAATGGTAATTTAATAGGGGCATTTGGCTTATTTATAGTAAAATCTACTTTTCTTATTTTCGGAAATTCTTTTAATAATGCCCTTGTTGTCTGCTCAGCAACTGCCTCAATTAAATCAAATCTGTTTTCAGTTAAAAACTTATTTATAAATTTACATGCTTTTGCATAATTAACCGTATCCTCTAAATCATCGCTGAGTCCCGGTGTCATTACATCTGTATACAGATTAGCATCTACATAAAATTTCTGACCATCTCTCTTTTCTTCTTCATTGCATCCATGATATGCGAATATCTCAAGTTGCTCTATTCTAATAATGTCCATAAATACTCCATTAATATATTTAAAATTAGATTAATCTTCTATAATAATAGTGACATAAATATAATGCCGGGATCAAAAACCTCAACTTTGATGTCACTTTATTTCTTATTCATTTACATTAAATATTATCTTATCTTTGTTTGCAAATAGCCTGAGCCATCAAAAGTGCCTGATAATTATCTCTTACATCATGTACTCTGAATATTCTGCAACCTCTTTCATATCCGATAACAGTTGTAGCACATGTTCCAACACTTCTTTCAGGTGCAGGAATATCTAATGTAAGACCGATAACTGATTTTCTTGAAGTTCCAAGAAGCACAGGGAATCCAAGATTTACTACCTTGTCACATTCATTAATAATCTGAAGATTATGTTCGTATGTTTTACCAAAACCTACTCCCGGATCAAGCACTATCTGGCTGTCATTTACACCGTTTCTTCTTCCTATATCAACACTTTCTTTTAAGTCATTTAATAAATCTTCAACGTAATTATCATATTCTGCTTTAGGTCTGTTATGCATTACACATGCTGCAACATCTGTTCCTGCTATTGATTTTGCTACTTCCTCATCATATTTAAATCCCCAGATGTTGTTAATCATATCTATTCCGGCTTTCACACCTGCTTTGGCAACATTTCCTTTGTAAGTATCAAGAGATACTGCTACATCAAAATTATTTTTTATTGCTTCAATAATAGGTACAGTTCTTTCTATTTCCTCTTCGTCACTTATCTTTGTGTATCCCGGTCTTGTAGATTCTCCACCTACATCTATTATCTTTGCACCATCTCTAATCATCTCTTCTGTATGCTTTAAAGCTCTGTCTATTGAATTAAATTTACCACCATCTGAAAATGAATCCGGTGTTACATTTAAAATTCCCATAATAACAGGTTCGTTGTCTAAATCAAAATAATATTTTCCTATTTGCATTGTAAAACTCCCATAATTTCTCTTTTCAATTCTTTATCTGCATTAAATTCACCTCTTGAAGCAATTGTAATGGTTTTGCTTCCCGGCTTTTTTATTCCTCTTGCTGACATACACATATGCTCAGCTTCAACTAAAACTAATACACCCTTTGCATCCAAATATTCCATAAGAGCATCTGCTATCTGATTAGTCATCTGTTCCTGAATCTGAAGTCGTCTTGCATACACTTCGACAGTTCTTGCAAGTTTGCTTATTCCTACCACTTTTCCATTTGGAATATACGCTATATGTGCCTTACCGTAAAACGGCATTAAATGGTGTTCGCAAGTTGAATAGAATGTAATGTCTTTTTCAATAACAACATCACTATTATCACACGAAAATGTTCTTGCTAAATGTTCCCCGGGATCCTGATTCATCCCTGAAAGCAGTTCCTCATACATACGTGCCACACGGTTTGGAGTATCCACTAACCCTTCTCTTGTTACATCTTCTCCAATACCCTCTAACAATAATGTAATCGCCTGCTCAATTTTTTTCTTGTCAAACATGTCAATCTCTCCTTCCGGCTTTAACTGTTTGCGTCATTAATAATATTTTTCAAATCACCTAAGTACGATAAGGAACCAAAAGCAAGTATCATATCTATTTCATTATTTCTGTACAATTTTTCTGCTTCCTTTACTGCTTCTTCTAATGTTGGTTCAAATATCACATTCTTATTAGAATCGGCAACCGCCAAAGCTAACGCTTTACCATTAAGTGCTCTTTTATTATCTGGCGTAATTGTAAAAATCTTTTTGGCTAAACCTGCTACAATTTTTATTTCCTTACTGTAGTCCTTATCCGCCAACACTCCCATTATAAAGGCTATTCTTTTATTTGTAAAATACATTTCTATAGATTCTTTAAGCTTAACTGCCGCTCCAGGATTATGAGCACCATCAATTACAATAAGCGGAGACTCATTTATTATCTCCATTCTTCCAGGCCATTTTGCATTCTTCATTCCTTCTATTATATTTTCATCCGAAATATTATACCCTTTATTTCTTAAGACTTCTAACGTTTCAATAGCTGTACAGGCATTAATTAACTGATATGCTCCCATCATTGATATTTTAATAGACAGTTTTGTATCATTTGCCGTTACATAGTCAAATGAAGTTATATACCCATCTATCTTTATGTTGTAAGGTTCATTTGCTACAACAACTTTGCTATTTTTAATTTCTGCCTTAGACTTTATAACATTTATTATGCTTTCATCCTGATTTGCCACTACTACATCACTGTTTTCTTTAATTATTCCAGATTTAACCCTGGCAATCTCTTCTATAGTTTCTCCTAAAAACTGCATATGATCCAGACTAATCGATGTTATAACACTGCATAATGCTTCCTTTTCCACATTGGTTGCGTCTGTCTCTCCACCCATACCTGTTTCTATCAAAACTATGTCACAAGGCTTGTTTGAAAAATATAAATAAGCCAACGCTGTTTCAACCTCAAACGATGTAGGGTGGTGCTTTCCTTTTCTTACCATTCTTTCACAAGCCATATTTACCGTTGTTATATATTTTGCAAATTCTTCTTCAGTTATATTTTTCCCATCAAACTGAATTATTTCTCTATACTCAAATACTGCCGGAGAAGCATATCTGCCAACATGATACCCTGCCTGTAAAAGCACATTCTGTACAAATGTAAAAACTGAACCTTTTCCGTTTGTTCCCGCAACATGAACTATTTTCACTTTATCCTGAGGATTTCCAAGTTCACCAAGCAGTGTTTTTATAGTATCTAATCCTAATATGCTTCCATATTTTGCAGTTTCTTCAACAAATTTTCTTGCTTCACTATAATTCATAATCTTCTCTCTTTTATATCTAATCTTATTCTATATTTTGCATTTTTCATAATAAAGGTTTCATAACAAAAATTACATTTTCTATACAATAAAAGTTGCAGCAAATATGCTGCAACTTTTATTATATCATATGATGTTGGGGTCAAAAGGTGTTCTGCCCCTATGATACACGGATTTCTTCGCACTTCGTGTTCCCGAAATCCTAAATACATTCTAAGGTGTAGAAGTTGTTTCTACTGCACTTGTAGTCTCTGCAACTGTGCCTGACTCCCCAGCCTGCTGTGTCGTCTGACTTTCATCTGCCTTAAGATACTCAGCTTTAAGATAGCCCTGCTTGTCACCATACTGTACCTGATACCATTCTCCTTCGTTATTTAAAACTGTAACAGCTTTTCCTGAAGGTACCTGTGTTATAATCTCAGCTTCTGTGCTGGCTGACTGTCTCAAATTTAATGTATCTGTAGTGTACATTGTAAGTACCGCCTGTGTTGTTTCTTCAACAGTAGTTGGTTCCTGAGTTGTTGTCTCTACCACAGGTGTTGTAGTAGGTACTTCATTCTTTTTCTTACTTCCTCCGGAAGCAATCTTTGAGATAATTATTATCAGAACAATTAAAACAACTAAAGCTATGCCACCAATCATAAAAACCTGATTTCTCTTTCTGATTTGTTCTTCTCTGGCCTGCTCAGCTCTTTTCTTTCTTTCTAAAATTCTCTGCTGTATCTCATCATCATAAGTTCTTGGCATATTAACTCTGCCTCCTTTTTAAGATGCAATTTATTCTTCTGCATCCTCTTCTTCTGCATAAATCTGTTCAAATACTTCTGCTACCATTTCATATTCTTCATCATCAGGTATAGATTCAATTGAAGGTGTTCCTTCTTCATCTTCATAATGACGATAAAATTCTACTGAAAAATCTGGCTTATCTTCTTCATAATCATCAGATACTGCTACATAATCCTGACCTTCAATCTCAAAAATGCCAATTACTTTGTAATCTACTTCTGAGCCATCATCAAATTCTATTGTTACATACATATCCATGTCATCTTCATCATCTTCAAACTGTTTTCCCATAGTTCACCTCTATTAATTATATTTTTAATACCACTACTTTATCAAAAACCGCCTAAAATTGCAATGCTTCTCCCACAAACTGCGACATTTGCATTGTATTTCCAAGATTTTGCCGCATTCCAAAAATGTGCAGTTTTTTCTTTGTTCTTGTCATTGCAACATAAAATAATCTTCTTTCTTCTTCAACTTCATCCTGTTTTATTGCCCTTGCTGAAGGAATAAGGCCCTGATTTGCATCAACTATAAAAACCACCTCAAACTCAAGCCCCTTAGCACTATGCATTGTAATTATATTTACTCCCTCACACTCTTTTGCCGTCTCATTATCCATTGCATGTTTCATCCATGCTTCAACTGTTTCATATTTCTGAGCATCATACTGAATTATATTTATTATATCTGATAATTTTGAAAATTTTATGCCCTTTTCTTTTGAATACTGTTGCAAATATTTTTCATAATTGCATCCGTTCTTTATATACAAAACACAGGCTTCCGGATTCATTCTTCTTATCATTTTAAAATGAAACTCTAAGTTTCTTATGTTATTCATTATCTCGTCATTATGCCCATATATCTTTTTCAGATTATAAAAATTCATATTATTGTCATTCATAACCTGTCTGCTTATATACCTCACAGGCTTATTCATAATTCTTACTAAATCTTCATTTTCACAAATAGGTTTATTTAAATCTGAATAGGCACATCTTACATACGATAATATATCTTTTCCCACCGAATTGTCGTATATGCTTTGTTTTTTCTTCTTTACGCTGGAATTAATCCTATAATCCGAAAACACATTTTTTATTGAAGGAATCTGGCTGTTATTTCTTACAAGTATTGCAATGTTTTTTAATTCAATTCCTGCCTTTTGATATTGATTTATTTTCTTTGCTATATATTCAAATTCTTCTTTTTGATTGTAAAATATCCTCACATCAGGTTTATTTATATCTTTAAATTTTTTATTTGCAATAATTTTTTTACTAAATCTTTCTTTATTATTTTCAATGAGACTTAACGACATCTGTAAAACTTCCTCCGGACATCTGTAATTGATGTTTAATAAAATTTCTTTGCAATCAGGAAAATCCTTCTTAAAATCAAACATCAGCCTTGGTACAGAACCCCTGAATCCATAAATTGCCTGGTCATCATCCCCTACTATAAAAACATTATTTCTCGGAGTTATTAACATTTTTATATTTTCATACTGCATTTTATTAATATCCTGAAACTCATCTATTAATACATATCTATATTTATCCCGCCATTTTTGTAATGCTTTTTCATCATTTTTAAATATTTCATTACATATAATTACCATGTCATCAAAATCTATTTTATTATTTTCCCGCAATTCGCAATTATACTCAGCATAAATTCTGTCAAATTCTTCCTTTTTGCACACTAATGATTCATATTCATCTAAAGGTATTCCATTTCCCTTAACTTTACTTATTTCTCCGATTATACATCTTGTAAACTCCATCAAATCATTAGTCTGTACTTTTAATCTGGCAACTATCTCCTTGATAATATCTGCCTTATTCTGCTCTGTTAATATCGAACACTTTCTTCCATTACTATCTTGTATAATCCTATAAAATATACTGTGAAATGTTCCAAATGAAACAGGATAAGTTATTATTTCGTTTCTATTACTATCAGATTCATTCATCAGATTCGTAAATCTTTCCTGCATTTCTACTGCTGCTGCCTTCGTAAATGTAACTACAAGAATATTATCAGGACTTACTCCTTCCTCTATAAGTTTCTTTGTTCTTCTGGTAATTACCGTTGTTTTTCCACTGCCAGGACCCGCTAATACTAATGCAGGTCCATCAATATGATTTATTGCCTCTAACTGACTTTCATTAAACATATGTCACCTTTCGCGGCATCTCTCTTTTTAGATGGTATCATATTGTATATATTCTTTCAACAGTAATTTTGCCTACTTATTTTTTGCCGAACTAAAATCCATATCCAAAAAAGCTACTATCACACCATGCGGTAATGATAATAACTTTTTATTAGTTTTCGACTTTTTTATATTTTAGTATATGCTTTATTATAATAGTCTCATTTGGCCATAAAATATGGGCACACCGCCTCAAAGCGATATACCCATATTTTTATATACTATGCTTTTAACATTTCAATTCCTTTTTTAATTCTTGCTAAGGATTCTTCCTTACCAATAACTTCCATTATTTCAAAAGCTCCGGCAGGTGTCATCTGCTTTCCTGACACTGCTGTTCTAAGTGGCCATAAAGCCTGACCATTCTTGCATTCCTTCTTAGCAATATATTCAAATACTACATCATGAAGATTCTGTACTGAATAATCGTCTGTAGCTTCTAATATTGGTAATAATTCCTCTAATACTTCTAATGAATTTTCAGAATTTGTTTTCATCTTCTTATGTGTGTACATAGCCACATCATATTCAGGTAATTCTTCAAAGAAATCAACCATTTCAGGAATTTCAGGGAACACTTCAATTCTTGTTTTTACCATATCAAGAATCTTCTTTAAATCGTAATCCTTTGTAATTACTTTCTTTATATATGGCATTGCAAGTTCATAATACTTGTCATTATCCATCGCCTTAATATATTCACCGTTCATCCATTTTAATTTAACAATGTCAAATACAGATGGTGATTTATTTACCTTATGATAATCGAATTCTTTAATCAATTCATCTAATGTAAAGATTTCCTTGTTATCTTCAGGGCTCCATCCAAGAAGTGCTATATAATTAACAATTGCCTCTGAAACAAATCCCTGCTCAAGTAAATCTTCATATGAAGAATGTCCGCTTCTCTTGCTTAACTTCTTGTGATTTTCATCTGTAATTAATGGCAAATGAACGTACTTTGGTGATTCCCATCCAAATGCATCATATATTCTCTGATACTTTGGTGATGATGAAATATATTCATTTCCTCTTACTACATGTGTAATCTCCTGAAGATGATCATCAATTACATTTGCAAAGTTATATGTTGGATATCCGTCAGACTTAATTAAAATTATGTCATCTAATTCCTTATTTTCAACTGTTATTTCACCATAAATTTCATCAACAAAAGTTGTTGTTCCTTCTGTTGGCATATTGAATCTGATAACATATGGCTTTCCTGCTGCAAGATTAGCCTCTACTTCTTCTTTTGATAATGAAAGGCAATGCTTGTCATAAACTGTAATTTCCTTATCAGCACCTTCTTCTACCTTTGTCTTTAAAGATTCAAGTCTTTCCTTGTCACAGAAACAATAATATGCATCTCCCTGCTCAATAAGCTGCTTAGCATACTTAAGATAAATTCCTGATGCCTGACGCTCACTCTGAATATAAGGACCATATCCCTTATCTTTATCAGGTCCTTCATCGTGTATAAGACCTGTAGATTCCAATGTTCTATAAATGATGTCTACAGCACCTTCAACATAACGTTCACGGTCTGTATCCTCAATTCTTAAAATAAAATCGCCACCTTCATGTTTTGCGATTAAAAATTCATACAATGCTGTTCTTAAATTTCCTACATGCATTCTGCCTGTTGGGCTTGGTGCAAATCTTGTTCTAACCTTTGACATTTTCTTTCTCCTCGATTTAAGTATCTCTTTTTACACACTATTTTTATTATAGTTTATTTTTTATAGGTTGTCTATTGATTCGTATGACAGGTTAAAGATTTTTCTATTCCTTTATTTATCATATTTTACGTCAAAAAAGATGTCATTACACTCTAAGCTAAAAGCTATCTATGTAATAACATCCTTTTTATCTTTTCTAATTCTTAATATTCTGCAATTATAAATTATTGAAATAATCTACTGCATTCTTTAATGATTCCTTAAATGAGTTATCAGATGAATTGTCAAATTCAAATAAATTCTTAATTCCCTGTGGAATTGAGAAATCAAGTTTCTTAACATATTCATCCCAATGCTCTAATTTCCATGTATCTCTGTCTGAATCTCTCTGAATCATTCTCTGACGACAAACTTCTACGTCACATTTAACCCAAACAACAACTAATTCAGCACCACGTTTTAATAACTGCTGTCTTAAGTTTTCCATATATTCAGGCTGTCTTACTTCTCTTGTAAATGGAGCATTGATAAATACTGTATCATTGTACTCTAATGCTTCATATGCAACTTCCATTATTGCATCATATTCATAATCTCTAATATTTTCTTCAAAGAAATCTGAACTTCTGTTATATTCTTGATTAGCAACTACAAATATCTGTTTTGATAATACAATTAATGTATCCTTATCAAGATATACACAATTAGGCATTGCCTTAGCTAATTTTCTTGTTACAAATGTCTTACCACATGCTGGTGGTGATGTTACCAGAATTAATTTCTTCATAATGATTACAACCTCTTTCTAACATATTATCTTTATTGTAAAATATAGAATTTTCTTTCCTAAAAAAATCGTTACAAAAAACCCGATTTTCAAATTATTTTACCACTTCTATTCTTTATTAGTCAATAGGAATAGCATAAGAAAGTAGCTCTAATTATTTACTTTATTTTTGTTTAATTTTACTAAATACTATTATGGTGAACTTTTTTGATTTTATCAAGTACAATTATGGTGAGTTTTTTATTTTTACTAATAGCACTATGGGAATCTTTTTTATAGAATAAACACTTTTTTCAAATTGATTCTACATCAGAAACAGGAAATGGCATCTTAGATGCCTCTAAGATGCCATAAAATTGAAAGGGTTTAGATTATTATATTACCTAAAAATCTAATACTTCTTTAGTTTAATAATTAAAAACGTTTTTTGCAATATTCTTTAAAAATATTATTTTTTTTGTGAATTTTTTCTATGTTTCATCTATTTCTTTATACATAATGCACATTTTTTAGGTCGTTTTTGTAAATTTTTGAAGCTTTTTCTCCTATTTTTACTATTTAACCAATAAAAAAAGGATAAAAATGTTTTTATCCCTTTTTTATCATTATATTTAATTGCAATTGAAGAAAATCCTTTCTTATTTTTTTACTGTTATATTTAATTATAATTAAGAAATTTTTCTTCTCACTTTATTATTATATTGTTATATTTTACTTTAGCTATAGAACTTCTCTTCTTCTTTTTTGTTTCCTGATTCAACTTTGATGTTGTTTTCATCCATCTTAATCTTTGGAATTACAATAGGTGGCATACCTGCTGTTGTCAGTACTGACATTGTTAATGCTCTCATATGTGGATACATTTCATCGTATGCTTTCTTATGTACTTCTTTCTTTTCCATTTCTCCTTCAATATCAAAGCTTGCTCTTACGCTTATTTTGAAATTAAAATCATTTGGTGCATTCTTATTCATCATATCTACTACACAAGTTGCGATACAATGTTTCATATCCTGTGTATATTTAACATTGAAAGATGCTCTCTGTTCAATATCTAACTTTACCTGTCCCTGTAATTCATTTGACATGTCGATTTCATTTACCTGAATGCCTCTAAAAACTAATTCGCCCATTATTCTGTCTCCTTTGCGTCTTTTATTTTATGATATATAATGGTTAATTAACCAATACCTTCATATATCTAAATCGTTACATGACTAGCCGTTCTTACCGACGTCGCCGTTAGTTGCTATTATATCAGATTACATTTTTGATTTCCATAAAATCACACCAACTTTACACGACTTTGTATGACTATACAAAAATACTTAAATTAAATTATCACTTTATACAATAAAAGAGAGCAACTACTGCTCCCTTTTACCTCCCGTTACACTATATAATATTTAAACCCTCTCCTGATTTTCCTTGATGGAAAATCTATATCCGAACAGATAAATAATCTGCTCCCTTTCAATTTTATATTAATTATAATACTTTTTTTCACCGAATAATTAAAGTTCTCATTTTTTATTTTTAGTACACTATTTTATATGTTGAGTGTTTATTTAACTGGTTTTGCGCCATGGTGGTAGTATTTTGACTTATATATTACACTTTCATCGCTTGAAACGTGTTTGTGCTATACACCGTCAATATAGTCACACCTTTTACTATCTTTCATTCAGTATTAATAATTTAACTATTCTAAAGATTTTGCTAAATTAATAACAAGCTATGTTATACTTTTTTAACAACACCCCTGCTCTTTTTAACTCAACGCAAAATTGAATTCATGTAATAGAGCATTGTTTGTATAGTCAAATGTTCAATGATATATTTTAATCACGGTACCGATAATCAATTAGGAGGATGCCAGATTATTGACTAAAAATTTTATGGAATCAATAGGAAATAATATAAAAAAAATACGTAAACAATTAGGTTTAACACAAGAAGAACTTGCTATGCATGTAGGAGTAACACCACAGGCGGTAAGCAGATGGGAAAACGGAACCGGAATGCCGGATATTTCTTTAGTTGTACCACTTGCAAAAACTCTTCGTGTTTCTACGGACTCACTTTTTGGCATTAATGAAGAAAAATATGACAGTCAAATCTATATTAATCTTAAGAGAAACATCGAAAAAATTGAAGCAGATGCAGAAAGCAACGAGGAAGCTGCATTGGCAAAATGCCAGTTCATGTTAAAGAAGATCTACGAAGATCCTGATAATTATATTTATTCAGTTTATTTCGTAGAGCAGGTTGCAAATTTAAGCCGTTTTGTTCACTATAATCATTTTGCGGAAGATAAATGGTCTGAATTTAGGGAACTTGCAATTAAATATGGTTCAAATGCAATAAGATTTACAGATGATAGAGAATGGAATGAAAGAGCTCATTTCGCACTCGCCTGGATTTATATTCATGATGGAAATTATGCATATGCCAGGGAGCATATCGAACAGCTTCCAACAATAAAATCGAATCGTCTGCAGGAAAGCATACTAGCTCAAATTACTTTATTTGAAAATGGATTTGAAGAAATGAGTAAAGTTTTAACTGTTAATCTTCAAAATTTTGTCAGAGCAATTAACAAAGAGAATTTATATGCAGTACAAAGTTTTGCTTGGGGAAATCCTAAGAAAGCTGTTGAACATGGCAAATATTCTCTTTCATTAATGGAAACTTTTTGCCAGAAAAAAGAAATGAAATCATATTGTCGAGGCTTTATGAGAGATATTTATAAGTTTATTATTTTTGCAGAAATTCGATTAGACAATATCGATGAGGCAAAAAAATATTTAGATGAATTAAAAGAACAAATGAAAAGCATGTATGAATATCATCAGGAAGTTCTTGCATCAGAGACTGAACGTGCCAAATACAATGACCGTGCAATAGGTTATATGGAATCTTATACAAAAGAATTTATGGCACAACAATTGCAGGAAATCATTGATTTTGTAATTGGTTGCAACATGGATAATAATGGTCAAAAATTTGCTACTGTAATAAAAAGCAACAAAAATAACTAGACTTTACCTTTTATTAAGATAACCCGTGTGGGTTCGAGGCGCACCATAAAAAAAGTGCGAGACGGGTTGCGGTCATCCGGTGGACACCTCTGCGTAGCAGAAGCAACGACCGAGCCGGTAGGCGAGACATCGAACCCTAAAGTGAATTGTTCAGAGCCCCCATAAATAAAGGGGTTCTGGCAATTTATCCCGATAAATAAGGTTACTTTTAATTACTTTTAAGTTACCTTGTAGTTACTGTTAGCTAAATAGATAAGGCTTTAATGACTGCTTTATCGGTGTCTGACGCTTCATTAGTGTCAAATGTATAATTTCTTAAAGTTGTTTCTTCGTCGGAGTGTCCCATGATTTCACGAACTGTGTTAATATTGATACCTGAATCAATCAGAGTAGAACATACAGTTTTTCTTATCTTATGAACAGACCGATATTTAATATTTCTGTCAATAATGTTAAATTCTTCATCAGAAGCCAAATCAAAAATTTCTCGTAATATCAATGCCATACTGCCAAAGGCTTTAGAGGTTAATTGATAGTCTATAATTTTTGAATAAGCCCAATCCTTGAGGTAACGTTTTGTCATATGGCTGTTTGTCTATTTCCAAGCATTAAAAAAGAAGAGAAAACCGGATTTTGGCTTTCCCTTCTATTTAACTGTTTATAATTTTATTTTTTTATCTCAACCTGCTTTGGCTTTGACCATTTGCCCTGATAAGTTTTCTCTCCTTTGACAACAATGGCTTTTGCTCTTGCATACAATTTTTTAGCCTTTATAAACTTGCTATTTGATACACTATATGTCAATTTCTTAGTTGTTTTTGTCACTATTGTCTTTTTAAACTTCTTATCTTTTGCAATCTGTACTTTGTACTTGGTTGCGCCTTTAACTCTCTTCAATGTAAGACTTATTTTCTTAGCATTTTTCTTTTTAATTGCTTTTTTAACAACTGTCTTTCCAACCTTTACAGATGATGTTTTTGTAGTCTGACTTGGTTGTTTTTTAGTCGTTGTTTGTGCATTTGTATTTGACTCCTGTGGCTTTGTAGTTTCTACTGCTGATGTTGTCTCTGTTTTCTCAGTTGTAGTTTCTATTTCAGGTGTTGTCTCA